>NZ_JARVSV010000023.1:0-122105 GCF_030209025.1 Pseudomonas sp. MEJ086 | reverse complement strand
TCCGTGGCGCCGATGATGGATTGGACGGATATTTGTAAAATATCTAATATTTTCAATTAATTAAAATTTTAAGCCTCGAAATTTAAGCATTTTTTTAGCACTGAACGCTTTTACACAGCTATCGGTGCTGTAAAGGATCGCTCATCCTTGACGAGGCGCTGCCTGTTTTCAGTAAAAGACGGAGGCTCTGTACCTATTGGCATCAAAGGGAAAAGCCAGCCAAACGGATGCATCGCGCAGCCAATCGCCAGTTCCCGGACAAGCCAATGTCCCTCGACGGTGTACTCAGCTCAAGCTCCATCAGCATGCACCCACTCGTATAGCAAAAGGCTTACACGGTGTTGTGTAAGGTGGCTCTGGTGACAACCCAAGCGGCGCCTTAATCTATGCCTACCTTGCAGCACAGGACGTGCTCAGGGTCATGGATGATGTGACCACAGTCAGGATGGTGAGCCAACAGGATGTTGGCGTTGGTCAGTAAAGGCCCGCTTCGGCGGGTTTTTTATTGCCTGAAGTAAAGTGCGGCAGTCAGAAGACTCCCCATTTAACTCACCTTAAAGGCGTCATTCCCCCCCCTACTTTTCCGTCTCGCTCACAACGTTGTAATCGTCGGCATTGAGCGGTTTTACGCCGCCAGCACGTGTGATGCCATATACGACGACTCCCACAAACAGCAGCGTCCCCGCTCGAAACCAAGTTTCCAGATCTTGTTGCGACATTAGCAGCAGGCACGAGGCAATGCCCAGAACCGGAACCCAGGTGGGCACACGAAAATGGTCGGTTGAAACCTTGTCACGCCTGAGAACCAGAACGGCGAGGTTGGTGCTGATGAAAACGAATAACAGCAGTAAAACGACTGTCTGCGCCAATGTCGCCAGCGAACCGGTGAGCGTGAGCACGATGGCCACCAACGTCGTTATCACGATTGCCACGCCTGGTGTACGGCGTTTTGACAAGACATTGGCGAGAGCGCTTGGCAGCAGCCCTTGCTGGGCCATGCCATATGCCAGGCGGCTGGCCATGATCATAGTCAGCAGCGCGCCATTGGCTACGGCGATCAAAGCGATAAAGGCGAACAGTTGCGGTGGGATCCCGAGGCCCGAGGCTTTTACTACTTCCAACAGTGGCGCTGAGGAATTCACCATGTTTTCGACTGGCATCACCACCGCCGCGGCGATGGCGACGGCCATGTAAATCGCCCCGGCAGCGATCAGCGCCCCGAACAGCGCACGGGGATACGTTTTGCGCACATCTCGAATTTCTTCAGCGAGGTTGGCCGATGTTTCAAAGCCGACGAATGAGTAGAATGCTAGCAGCGCTGCAGCGAGCACCGCAAAGGCCGGACTGACCCCTGCTTTGAATTCGATGACTCGGCTGAAATCCGCTTCTCCAGTACGGAAAAACCAGGCAGCGGCGAATATGACCAGCAGCAGCCCTGACAGCTCAACCATGGTCATGACCACGTTTGCCGACAACGACTCCTTGATACCCCGTGCATTGAGCAGCGCGATAAAGATCAGAAACATCGTGGCGGCGATGTACGGCGAGATGTCGACGAAGGTAGCCAGATAGTCCCCCGCGAATGCCAGCGATAGCCCTGCCGCGCTAGTAACCGCAGCAGCAAGCATACAAAAGCCCACCAGGAAAGAAACCAGCGGAGACCTGTAAGCCTTGGCCGCGAATACAGCCGAGGCACCAGCATGTGGATACTTGGTCACCAGTTCTGCATAGGATCCAGCAGTCAGCAGCGCGAACCCCAGTGCGACCAGCAGTGCCACCCAGATCGCCCCACCTACCTCCCCAGCGATAGTGCCAACCAGGGCGTAAACACCAGCTCCCAGTACGTCGCCGAGAATGAACAGCATCAACATTGGTCCCGTCACGGCGCGCTTTAACGTGGAAGTGGGCTGTTTCTTCGGCACAGGCATGCTCGCTACCTTGTATGTATGGATACGATTAGGTTCCGGCTTAGAAGCCTGGAGCCTCTCGGCCACTTCTTTGCATAAGGGACCAACGGCTTGAGTTTTGGCTCGCCAGAGGCGTCCAGACCGAAGTAAGTAGATGGTGCTGTTCGACCAGAAGCCACTGGGGATGGTGCACAACAGTCGCTCTAACCAAGCCACTCATCCTGCCAACGGCCGCCCTCAGTGCTCGCCATGGGCATTGGTCGGATCGTCAATCTGGAATGCCCGGCCTTTCTGCCAAGCATCGGCTCCAGGATCAACTGCAGGTGTTTCGATATCGGCACGATCAAGGCGTTTTTGCTTACTGTCGATGCCAAAACGCTGATCGCGCTCGTCAACCATTTTGGGATCTGCCTGGCCGTCGGCAGTGAACCCCATCATCAACTGAGGTACGCCCAACGGCAGGCTCTTGTGCTGGTCGGTGTGCCAGGTATGCCAGGTTTTACCGTAGGTACGCACCAGCTTACGCATCAGCGCATGTTCCGCCGTCTGCGCAATGCCAGGTGCGATCAGTTGACCTGATTTCACCTCATGCACGTGGCTGTGCCACAGCGCCTTTTCCTTTTCGGGCAAGGTTTTGAACAGCTGTTCGCTGATGATGTATTCGACGCCCATGAGTTTGGCGTCCTCGACATTGCCATCGTAAATCACGCACTGAATCAACTCTTCGCTGAGTATTGAACAGTAATGATGCGCTTCCATCTGCGCGTCGGGTCGACCGCTGTAGAAATGGAATCCGTCCAGATAAGCGTTCAACGCAGCGACAGGCGGACGGGATTGCAGCAGTGCAGCACCAGCGTCAAGCAACTGCGTATCGACTTCGGTAGGCCTACCCTCAACGCCAACATTTGAGGGGCTCTCGCCGCCGGCGCAGGCGCTGAGTGCTAACGCTGCCAATAAGGGTTGCAGAACGCTGATGCGACTTTTCATCGGGGTCTCCTGTTACTTGAGGAACAAACTCTCTTTGGAGCGGCGCCTACTGGACACTCTGCGCTGGAGGAGTACGTTGATGAGTCAGCTCTCGCAGGTCACGAGCCATTTCCAGATGGTGTTTAAGCTTCGGCAGCACCTCCTTGGCCCAAGCGCTGAGCTCGGCATCCTCAGAGGCTGCAGCTTTTTCATAAAGCTCGATCGCCTGCTCGTGAGCTTCTACTTGATTGTTGGCGTAAGCATCATCAAAGCTCTCACCTTCACGCACCTGCAGAATCTTTGCTTTTGCCTGGTTCATCAGGTCGGCATCAGTAGAAATCTTTAGCTGTTTTTTCTCGGCCAGAGCCTTGAGCTCTTCATTCGCGCGGGTATGGTCATCAACCATGGTTTGCGCAAATTTCTTTACTTCGTCGCGGGTGCCCTTTTCGAGTGCCAGCTTGCCGGTCTCGATCTCAGCAATGCCTTTTGCCGAGGCCTCTTCGGCAAAATCTTCAGGAGTTATCTGGGAGGCGGCATGAGTGGCGTTGCTAAGCCCCAGCAACAAAGCCAAGGCTGTACCAAGCAATACAGCGGACTGTTTCATATCGAAATCTCCTATGGAGCGTTGGTTTGAGGATGTTCGTCTGCAAAATGATTTCCAACTAATCAAAAATGCAGCGATCTCGGTGGCTGAAAAGAGTTTCAGCATTCGAACTGCCATACCTTAGGGTCAATGCGAAATGACAAATGAGGGCGATCTGGGCATTAGGCTTCCTCTCTATTCGCCTGCTCTTAGTGGCAGCTAAACCTATGAGATGAAGAACGCTCTGAATGTTCTGGTCAAAATTTGGCTCTGCCGATAAGCGGTGTTTTGATATCGGAGTGCAATCATTTTTTGACCGCAAGACTATCGATATCTACCGTCCGTAAGATCGTGGAAACTGTCAGCTAACGCTAATGCTCTTAGCCTCACTACCGCTCGAGCATTTTCTATGAACTTCCAAATCAAGCAATTTGAATCTTCAGTCGCTCGCGATTACGTGATTCATACTCAGTCCAGCCCTAACGGCATGACTCTGCTTTGCAATGACCTCGTAGGCAACTTAGTCGGCTCAAGGATATTTACAGCAAGGCAGTTGAAGAACACTGCGCTGGTCAGCCTTGTGCTCACAGATCTCAGAACAACGCTATCCAGGAGCACTAATCAGACAGCTTTGCCAAGCAGCTAAAGCGTGTTGAGGCATTTCTAGCCAAGCGAAGGGTTGGCGTTGCCGTTTCGATTCGCATGACACCGATTTCATATCTGGAAAATCCCTGAACCTTCTTCCGTAGGCACTCCCTAAATACCAAGTGCATACGTTGCGCTTGGCACTACTGCCCTTAAAGCCCCCTTTGGGCTTACCGTCTGGAGATACAGGAAATGACTGACATCCATAAAGAAACCATCAAGATTCTCAACGACCTGATCGAGACTTCCAAGGATGGCGAGGCTGGCTTTAAAGACCTGGCCGAAAACACTAACAACGAACAGCTTCGCGGTGTCTTCACTAAGCGCGCAGCTGATACCTCCGGCGCTGCCGCCGAACTGCAAGCACTCGTGCGTACCCTTGGCGGTGATCCGGAAACTACTACCAGCGTGAGCGGTGACTTGCACCGCCGTTGGGTTGATCTGAAGTCTGCCATCACCGGTAAGGATGATGCTGCATTGCTGAACGAAGCTGAGCGCGGTGAAGACGTAGCCAAGAAGAGCTACTCCAAGGCGCTGGAGAATAATGATCTAACTCCGGACGTGCGTGCAGTCATTCAACGACAGTACGACGGTGTGCTGCGCAACCACGATCAGATCAAAGCACTCCGCGATCAGGCCCGTGCTCAGAAGTAACTGATTCAGTAGCGAGAAAGCCCGGCCGCAGCGCCGGGTTTTTTACATGTCTTTTTAATAAGCTAACCTGCTTGATCTAACTTGTGATTTACGAACATGTCGACTTTCGATTAATTGCTTATCTACCTGTCTACCTGCGCCCCATCCCCGGAGTAGTCAGGCTGCGAAACTCAGCAACCATTACATTGATTACTGAGTTTCACAGCTATCAATATCAGCGTTTTTGAATCCCCCCACGTTACCGTTTTGCTTGGGTATCCGGAGCTTCTGAACGAGCCAAAAACGCTTGGGTCAGTTCTGGTAAGTGCTGCTTCAGCCAGTCAGCCATTGCCTGCTCTTGAACCAAAATCTGCTCACAGACCCTGCGAGTCTCACCATCCCCCGCGGCTTTAGCGGCGGCGATCAGCACGGTGTAGGAAGCAATCTCGAGATTTTCAAACACATACCCGCTCATCGCACCTTTGATCACTTCATCACTCATCAGCGAGCCGCCAAGAGCTTGGCCAAACGCCGCGAGCTTGCCAGCTATATCTTTAACGGTTGATGGTTTTTCACCGAGGCGTTCCAAGCACCCTTCGAGCAACTCACGCTGCCCCACAGTTTCGCTTAAATGCTCCTCGATCCGAGCTTTAAGTTTGGGGTAATGCTCTAACCGAGACGCTTGGGCCTTCAACATTTTTTCAGCTTGCTGCTCCATCGCGTGCGCATCACGCAGCCAGTCCAAAAGGTTCTCAGCACGCGTAGCCATGACATTCACCTCTTAATGTTCTGAAAAGAACCTGTGTGATTGCAGTCATTCGGCAATCGTTCGTAAGAGAAGATGAACGGCATTGTTTTCATTCCACTGAGCCAGTCAGCTGAACTTTTCTAAAAGCTCACTCCTCCATCTTTTCAACCAGGCAGGTGCTATCAACATAGGATGTTAAAACGCCACGATGAGGTGATAATAATGTTTGTTCACAATAAACGACTTCAATATACCGTAAGAGTCGCCGGCCCTAACCCAGGGCTGGCCAACCTCCTCCTCGAACAATTTGGTGGGGCGAATGGCGAATTGGCAGCCGCGATGCGCTACTTCACTCAAGGCCTCGCTGAAGATGATCCAGGCCGTAAAGATCTCCTGCTGGACATCGCGACAGAAGAGCTTAGCCACCTGGAAATTATTGGCACGATTATCGGCATGCTCAACAAGGGTGCTAAGGGTCAACTCGCAGAAGGCGTTGAAAAGGAGGCGGAGCTGTACCGCTCACTGACGGGTGGCGGTAATGACTCTCACATTACCTCGCTACTCTACGGTGGTGGTCCCGCGTTGGTGAACTCAGCCGGCGTACCATGGACTGGTGCATATGTGGACTCTATTGGAGAGCCAACTTCCGATCTGAGATCCAATATCGCCGCGGAAGCCCGTGCGAAGATAGTCTATGAAAGGCTGATCAATGTCACGGATGACCCAGGTATCAAAGACGCACTTCAGTTCTTGATGTCTCGTGAGCTCGCCCACCAGAAGTCTTTCGAAAAAGCGTTGCACTCCATTCAGCCGAACTTCCCGCAAGGAAAGCTTCCAGGTTTGCCAGAATTCACTGACACGTACTTCAATTTGTCACAGGGCGAAGGCGACATGAAGGGGTCGTGGAATGATGGGGGGGACTGGATTTATATGGAAAGTCCTCAGCCAGCGGTCGACGGCGGTGACGGATCAGCTTCCGTTGAACTCTCATCCAAAGATCAGAAAACTCTCGAACAGATGAAAGAGAGAACGATGTCAGATCCAACCGCCAACCCGAAAACTGGGGTAGATCTTGGCTCTGGTGGTACGGTGAAGTAATGAATAAGGCCTGGAGACTTCTCCAGGCCTTTTTTCAATCATTTGTGAAACCCGAATATTTGCCGAGTAGTTCTAGCGCCATGCTGCACATACATTTTTCCTGATTGTAATGCGGACTTTACCATCGCGCACCACTCGCTTTTTTGCAGTTGGCAGCCAATTGCTTCGTACGCAATTAATCCCCAACTTGGCTGATGTTACCTATTCTGTCACTCGAATGAGGTTCGTCCATCCGCCGAGCGCAGTCATCTACTCAGATCAACAAAGCCCTTGCACAGTCCTGAATTCTCAGCGAATTCCATAGTCGTATCGCACGATGGATACCCGAACTTTATCTAGACTGGAACAGTTTATGAAGCTACCTGAGATCAGTACCTTTATAGCAAAGTGGCCCTCGCTAGGTTTGGCCCCCTCCTACGCCTGGCTGGTTTCTGAAGACTGCGAAAACCAAGTCTTAGCCTTGATGGCTGGCCTTGGAGCGGGTTACCGACGCCATGGAAACTGTGCCATACACGAGACTGCCGTTGTAGAGCAAGGGGCTGTACTGAAGGGCGCAATCATCATCGGTGAGGGATCATTTGTGGCGGCGGGAGCTTATCTGCGTGGCGGAGTTTACCTGGGAAATAACTGCATTGTTGGCCCTAGCTGCGAAGTCAAAAGCAGCTTCATGCTTGCTGGAAGCAAGCTTGCACATTTTAACTTTGTCGGCGATTCACTGATTGGCGAAAACGTAAATATTGAAGCAGGTGCAATCATTGCCAACTACCGTAACGAGTTGGATGGTGCGGATATTAAAATCCGTTATTTAGACAGCGTGATCGAGACGGGTGTCAAAAAATTCGGTGCTTTAGTAGGCGACCGCTGTAAAATTGGGGCAAATGCAGTGATTGCTCCCGGTGCGATACTGGCGCCTAACACACATGTTCCACGTCTGGGTTTGATTGACCAGTTTGGACACGATTAAGCAATTTCAATTGTAGTACTGGCCAGACTTAGTATCGTGAGTGCTGTTTGGCCATCATGGCTTGCGGATCGCGCATCGCTATTTGGCTACATCTGCCGCCGGCAGATCGGAGACGCCATCTGCAGCGCAGCCAAGTCTTGGCGAATCTGCAGAACAATCTTGGATATTGCTCGTGATGAGCCCAGTTCGGAGCGCTTCAGGCCCGCGACATTCAGCAGCACAGCCTCTGTAGCAGGATCCCGAATTTGAATCGTCACTGAATCATCAGGCGCTACGCTGCAGGTGCACTTCATCGGTAGGAACGCCGACTCAACAATTTGGCGAAATTCAAGCGGTGACATCATTCGTTAGGAGTCCTTTCCAAAAGTAGGGTTTTCTGTCGAGATCGTAGCAGTGGCAACAGCAAATGCAACGACGATTTGCGATCTGTACTCATTTGCATCCGACAGTCCAAAGCTGATCAAGTCGCGTCGTATAGCTCGGGCTGAGCATCTCTCGTTTCATCCCCCATTCAGGTTGTAGCTCTACACGTCCAGGACGTAGCGTTCCCCTGCCCCACTTTGCGTTGATCTCATCGAGTACGGCCATCACCCTCGTTGACTCAACGGGTTGTTGAGGTGCGAACAGGTCGCCCGTGATTTCGGTGCGCTGGCATAGATCAAGCAGCATTACCTCCGCCTTGCTGTACGAATACCCGGCGCGATACGCCTGCTCCAGCGCATGCATGGCGTAGTGAGTAATCATCCGCGTGTCGTCTGTCGCCCAGGGCAGCTGCACTGCAACACCCTTGGCGTACTTCGCCTCGTCAGGATTGTGCATGCCTGTGCGCACACCAACGCGGATCTGGCGGCACACGGACTGTTGCGCCCTCAGCTTCTCGCACGCGATTGCGGTATAGGTGGCCACGGCCTGGCGAATCGATTCGATGTCCTGCAGGCGCTTGCCAAACATTCTGCTCGAGCATATTTCCTGTTTAGGCGGCGCTGCCTCCTCAAGCTCCAGGCAAGGCGTGCCGCGCAGCTCGCGGGCAGTCTTCTCGATCACGACACTGAACTGCTTGCGTAACGTCCAGGCGTCGGCCTGAGCGAGATCCCATGCTGTGTTGATACCTTGGGCGTTGAGGTGCTCGGTCATGCGGTGGCCGACACCCCACACCTCGCTCACAGGCAGAACCCGCAGAACCTTGTCGCGCCGCACCGGATCGCGCAGGTCGACCACACCGCCGGTCTGCTTCTGCCACTTCTTTGCAGCGTGATTGGCCAGCTTTGCCAAGGTTTTCGTATTGGCGATGCCGACCCCAGTGGGTATGCCCGTCCATTTCAGGACGCGTGTGCGGATATCGCGGCCGAGCTGCTCGAGGTTTCCAGGCATCCCGGTCAGGTCAGCAAAGGCCTCATCGATGCTATAAACCTCCACAGCAGAGACCATGCCCTCTATCACAGCCATCACCCGCTCCGACATATCGCCGTACAACGCGTAGTTAGAACTGAAAGCCAAAATGCCATGCTCTCGCAACACCTTTTCCACCAGGTGGTACGGCTCACCCATTTTCACAAAGGGCTTGGCATCGGCAGACCTGGCGATCACGCAGCCGTCGTTGTTGCTGAGTACCACCAGCGGGACTCGCCGAAGATCGGGGCGGAATACACGCTCACAACTGCAATAGAACGAGTTGCAGTCAATCAGCGCGACGACAGGCTCAAGCATGACCGCGGAACATGCGCAGCCCACCTTTTACGACGCCCCACACCTCGAACTGCTCACCCTCAAGCACGTACCGCGGCGCATAAGCTGGATTCTCTGATCGGAGAATCACCTGGTTGCCTTCCCGGGTGTAGGTCTTTACCAGTGGGTCGTTGTCGATCGCGCCGATGATGACGTCGCCGGAAACCGCTTCGAGCGAGCGATCGACGATCACCACATCATCATCGAATAGGCCGACGCCGATCATGCTGTCGCCCACGACTCGTACGTAGTAGGACTGAGGCGCAAAGACGTTAAGAAGCTCATCCAGCGAGATCTTCTTCTCGATGTGATCTTGCGCGGGGCTCGGAAAGCCGGCAGGAACGCGGAAAGAAAAAAAGGGCAGCTCGATATCGGAGCTGCCCAGCGGGCCAAGAATAGTTGCGTTGCCCATGAGAGAGACCTGAAAGCATACTGTATGTATATACAGATACCAAATCAGTTAGCTCGCGGTCAAAGGATCATGATGGCCATCTGACGACCGGAGGGTTTTATGTGTGGACGATTCACCCAGTACCGAACCGTTGATGAGTACGCAAAGGCCCTGCAGCTCGGCCTGCTTGAGGGGGATTGGTCGAACCACCCCCTTGAGCGCTACAACGTTGCACCGCAGTCTCGGGTGATGGTTCTCCACCAAAACGAACATGGGACGCATGCCCTTCCCGTTCGCTGGGGCTACGCGCCACACTGGGCAGACGGTAAGCGTCCGGCGGCGACCTGCGCCAGGATCGAGACAGCCAGCACGAGTAGGTTCTGGGGAGCGATCTGGAAAAAGGGCCGTGTGATAGTGCCCTCAGATGGTTGGTACGAATGGAAGAAGCACCCCATTGATAAAAAGCTGAAACAGCCCTACCTGATCCGGTTGAAGAGCAAGGAACCGATGTTCTTTGCAGCGATAGCCGACCTCCCCTCGACGGCGCATGAGGACGGTGGATTTGCCTTGATCACAGCTGCGAGTGATGTGGGCATGATCGACATCCACGACCGTCGGCCCGTTGTGCTTCGTCCTGATGTCGCGAGGGAATGGCTTGAGCATGGGCTACTGCCAGAGCTCGCAGAGGATTTGGCAAGACACCACGAGACGCCGGTCACTGAGTTCGAGTGGTTTCCGGTTGGCAAGGCAGTTGGCAACGTGAACAACCACGGCGTGGAGCTCATACAGGAGATCAGCAACCCGCTGCTTTAACGCTGCTGAATTGTGTGAGTCGCGGGTGATCGCCAAGTGCGCTGCAGGCGCCTGTTCAAAGGCGTTTGCCCCCTTACTCAATCAGCCATTTTGCCAGCATCCGCTGGTCGCTACTTTCGAACCATGGATAGCAACGCCTCTTCCAATATCTGTGTCGCAACTTCTTATGGCGCATCCATCGAGGGATTAGGGAAATGGCTAGTACCAACTCTGGCAACTTTGCAAATGACCGTGAAAGAGCCTCTGCCGCAGGCAAAAAAGGCGGCTCTAACAGCGGAGGTAACTTCGCCAATAATCGGGAGAAGGCCAGAGAGGCTGGGCGAAAAGGCGGTATGCACAGTCCTAAACGAAAGCCTGCGGAAACGCCGGATTAGATAAATATCAAGCCAGATGAAAGGTGCGAAATTTGCTTGTTTAGGACACATTGCATCCTGCATGGCAAATTCGCACCCACCCTTGCATCATGCAAGATCGGCAACACAGTAAATCTTTTTATTTCCTTATAGATCAATAGCTTAAACTATTTATATTTTTGGCATGCTCTCTGCTAAATAGGTGGTACATCACCAACCTTACAGAGGGAATCGGACATGGATCACGCCGCTCAATTTCTGACTGACAATCTGCCTGGACATGACGTGAAAATCGCTAAGCGCCCCGACGGCAAGCTATTGGTGACGTTGAGCAGGAATGGCGAAGCCGTTTTTATGAAAGCTGTTGAGCCGCAGTCTGTTATTGAGGAAGGGCTGAGAAGTCTACTGCGTGAAATCCAACGTGATCGCAAGCTGGTGAGTGGCGAGGTCAGTTGGAAGGGGGCTGGAGCGCAATGGGTTCACCGCAGTCTTCCAACCTTTACCGGCGCGCCAGTCAATCCGACCGCAGCTAAAACCATGTGGAAACGGCGTCAGGCCAATTCCTACAGATCATCAGCTGTCAGTTTCTGACAACTACTGCTGGCGATCGAAACTCGGTACGGCAATTTACCTGAACATTTCTCGGATCTGAGCCTTCTATCTCATACATGCCCTTTCGGGCTTCTCTGAGAAGAAGGCTCAGTCGATGTTCACATCCATGTTGTTCCTCGCTTTCGCATTATTGATCATGATCACAGTCGGCTTTTGTTCTGGAGTGGCGATTCTCCATCAAATGGATTGAGACCCTTACAACGTCTCAGCATCTCATCAGACTTGTGGCGCGTGACTGACCTACCCTGTGGAAGAGTCATGGCGGATGAGTAGCAATTCTAGGTTCGCCTACCTTTCTAGTACCGCTTGCTGCGACCCTGCCAGGGTCAACTCCCGCAACGCCCAAACATGCGTTTCTGAAACACTCGTTGATTGCTTAAAAAATTTGGCAGCGCCTCTTGAAACCCAGTGATCCGCACCTAAATTCGCCTTACGCGATGCCGAAATCGGGTCGTGTGTAAATCACTTGGAGAAATCTCAGGAGATTACGCAATGGCTAATACCCTTTCGCTGGCCCCACTGTTCCGCCAGTCTGTAGGCTTTGATCGTTTTAACGACCTTTTCGAATCGGCGCTCCGTACTGAGGCCGGGAATGCCTATCCTCCTCACAACGTCGAAAAGCATGGCGATGACGAATACCGAATTGTCATTGCTGCCGCTGGTTTGACTGAGGCTGATATGGATATTCAAGTTGAGAAAGGCGTTTTAACCGTCGCCGGCGGTAAGCGCGAAAGCGAGACGAATGTGACCTACCTCTATCAGGGAATCGCACAGAGGGCGTTCCAGTTGTCTTTCCGCCTAGCCGATCACATCGAAGTCCAGGGCGCGTCACTCAGCAACGGATTGCTCAGCGTTAACCTGCTGCGTGTTGTGCCGGAGGAGGCCAAGCCTCGGCGCATCGAGATTGGTGATGCGACCAAGCCAGAGCTCAAAGCAGTAAGTTCGCAGTAAGACAGTAAAGAGGCGCTCTTAGGAGCGCCTCTTTCATCAGGCATCGCATGTAAGTAATCAGCTTGTAGCAGGGGCAGTCAGCATGGTCTAGATTGCTATTTTACCGATTGGATCAGAGATGCATCGTGGATAATCCGAAGATTCAAGCCTTCGCGAGCAGGTACGCAGCTGCGCTGATTAATAGCGCCCCACCGAGCGAAGCAGATCTCTCACATGAGGGGTTTTCCCATGATGAGCGTGAGGCCGTTTACCGGGTGCTCAATCAGATCCGCGAGCGACTAATTACCGAGGCCAAGGTTCTGGAATCGCTTTAAGCGAGCGAGTCAGAATCATCCATGGAGTCATCTGCTACACGTGTTGGCCCAGGGCAAATGGTGAGCAGGTGCGCCCCTAGAATTTCACCACCAGCGCGGCACTGGCTACAACACCCTCTGGTCAGAACTAGATAGCGAAGGCCCCTTCACCTACCACCCAGCGACTGGATCATCAGCCGTGATGACGCGCGGGCAGTGGAGCAGCTCAGTATTGCTAGCCCTTTGAGGCTGTCACCTGTAATGCGCCGTACGGTCTATATAAAAGCGGCCCTGCCTTCGAGGCTATGACAGTTCGGAGCACAGCCAGTAAGTACAGTGTTCGAGCGATACCTGCCTCGCCCATCCAGCAGCTGGATGGCGAGGCGGGGTTTTCGTCAATCCAACACATGCATTTTCAGCCCAGAACTCAGGGAATGCCGCATCCGTGTAAGAGAGTGCGAGGTGTAGTTAAGGAAGAGGATTGCCGCCCGTTACACCAAATACCTCGCCAGTGATGTAGCTCGATTCCTGTGAAGCGAGCAGGACATACAAGGAGGCGCATTCCGCAGGCTGGCCAGGTCGCTTCATGGGCGTCTGCGAACCAAACGTGGGAATCTTCTCGGCGGGTTGACCAGCGGTAGGCTGCAACACTGTCCAGATCGGCCCAGGGGCCACGGCATTGACCCGAATGCCCTGGTCGATCACCTGGCCGGCCAGGGCTTTTGTGAATGCGACGATAGCGGCCTTGGTGGATGCGTAGTCGAGCAGCGTTTTGGAAGGGTCGTAGGACTGAATCGAGGCGGTGTTGATGATCGTGGCGCCGGCGGGCATATGCGGGACGGCAGCCTTGCACAGCCAGAACATCGCATAAACGTTGGTCTTGAAGGTGTCATCGAACTGCTGCGTGGTCAGGTCTTTAATATGATGCTGGGCTATTTGCTTGCCTGCGACATTGACGAGAATGTCCAAACCGCCAAGGGCCTCAACCGCATTCGCGACCAATGAAGTGCAGAAGGCCTCGTCCTTGAGATCCCCGGGTAAAGCAACGGCGCGCCGCCCTTCCGCCTCGATGAGCTCCACAACCTGCAAGGCATCAGCCTCTTCCTCCGGCAGATAATTCAACACAATATCTGCACCTTCACGGGCATAGGCGATCGCAGCAGCGCGCCCAATTCCAGAATCCGCTCCAGTGATCAGAGCCTTGCGACCGACCAAACGACCAAAGCCCACGTAGCTCTGCTCACCGTGGTCTGGCTCCGGCACCATCCGTTGGCCGAGGCCTGGCTCTGGTTGTTTCTGGGAGGGGAACTCGGGTTGTGGGTATTGAGTGAGGGGGTTTTGCATAGCGTATTGATTTTGCTGGTTGCGAGTCATTACATACTCCTTCGAGCGGGTTCATCATTGAGCCGTCAGGCGCCACCGCAATCACTTGAGCCATCGCTGCGGAGCGCCGACGTTAAAATTAGGAAGCAGCTCGCCGAGATGAAGTTCAACCCATTGGAGTAGCGGTAGTACTGCTTGCGAGAGCTCAGCAAAACCATTCCGAGAAAACGCTCACTTGACTCGTTGAAGGAGGCCCCACCGACTGTTCGAGGAGTTTTTCGCCCAGAGCTGGGGGGGTGTGGATGCCCGACGAGGCATCAATCAAGCAGCCAGGCTGCAATGTAATCTGCACGTCGACCTATTCGCCGGCTTTGCACTTGCTCAAGGATGCCACCGAAGAATTCCCTCGAGCGCGTAAAGGGCGCTGTTTAGTTGAACCTCTTTACGACTGCCTAAAAAGCGCTGTTGTCGGGTGACGAACCGGGTGTTGCCTTCATATTGAAACGCCCAGGCGAACCAAACCGTACCGGGCGGCACGCCGTCCATCGCTTCGTCGCCGATGACCCCGGTAGTGGCTACAGCAACATTGGCAACGCTGTTCGTCAGCGCACCCTTCGCCATTTCCACTACCACCTCTTCGCTGGTCAGCCCAAACGTTTTCATGGTTAGTTGGCTGACCCCTAGCTCTCGAGCTTTTGCAGAGGGTGAATACACCACATAGCCGCAATCTAGACAGGTTCCGCAGCCAGACGCTTCAGTAAGCAGTGCGGCAATGCGCCCTCCTGTACAAGACTCGGCAGTTGTTAATATGCTGGCGCGTTCTTGTAAAAATTCGACGACTAACTGCGGGACGTCCATTTTCACTGCCTCTTTGTTACTGCTGATTACATAAAGGCATCCCAAACTTGGTTTTGTTTCGGTCTGATGGATCAACGGCGCGAGGCTTGAGTGCCCACTTAATAAGCGCTGCCATCGGGAATCCAAGCCCCTTGCCCATGCGCATATCTGTCAGTGTGTACTCCACCTTATTGATCGACATTGGCCGCTTTAAAATATTGAACGCCACGCAAGGTCACCTCCAGGGTGACGAGTGGCTGATGCTCGTGGCCAAAGCCCCGAGGGTCAGCGTTCATCGCGCTTCAAATCTGGCTGCTCGATACGGCGGCGAGGAATTCGCGATTTTGTTGCCGCAGACCAAGCTGGCGAATGCTCTGGACGTCGCAAAACGCGCTTTGGAAGCCATCCAGTCGTTGCAAATAAAAAACCACACCAACTGGAGAACACCTGACCGTCAGCATTGGCGTATCTACTTTTGATGGGAACAGTGTCGATAGCAGTGCTGAGCTAGTTTTGGCAGCATACACAGCCCTGCATGCTGCCAAACGAGGTGGGAAAGGCAAGATTTACAGTCATATCGTCTAGGCAGATCATGCCTAAACCTCCGCGTTACGGATACCTAAGCTTTGACCTGCCCCACTCAACTCCATGTATTAAGCCTGAGTCATATGTCCGCCAACGCCCATCGCGGCTTGGCGCAAAGCTTCAGAGCGCGTGGGGTGAGGATGGCTGGTCAGCGCGATGTCTTCTGCTGAAGCCCTGAATTCCATGGCGACGCAGTACTCGCCAATCATTTCACTTACGCTTGGCCCAACTAAATGTACGCCGAGAATTTCGTCAGTCACCTCATCTGCCAAGACCTTGGCAAATCCATCGGACTCATGGTTCACCTTAGCGCGACTGTTGGCACTGAACGGGAACTTTCCGACTTTATACTTACGCCCCTCTGATTGAAGTTGCTCTTCCGTTTTACCCACACTGGCCAGCTCAGGCCTTGTGTAAATGACGCTGGGAATGAGGTTGTAGTCGAGCATCGGCTTCTTATTCACGATAAGTTCAACACAAACCATCGCTTCCTCTTCCGCCTTATGCGCGAGCATCGCTCCAGAGGTTACATCGCCGATAACCCAGACACCCTCCGCAGCGGTGCGAAGACTCTTGTTTTCCAAAACTCCGCGATCGTTTGTATGAAGGCCTACACTTTCCAATCCCAAGCCTTTGCTAACGGGACGGCGACCGATCGACACCAGTACATAGTCCGCCTCTACAAGCTCGCTCTGGCCTCCTGCAGCCGGCTCCACATTCAGCCTCACGCCGGATTCGTCGGACTCGATCGAGGTGACTTTAGAGCTGAGCTTGAACGTAATACCCTGGCGTGAGAGCGAGCGAAGCAGAGTCTTTCCGCTCTCAACATCAGTACCGTGGGCAATGTGATCAAGAAACTCCACTACCGTCACTTTTGCACCGAGACGACGCCATACTGAACCCAGCTCTAGACCGATAACACCCGCACCGATAACGACGAGATGTTTGGGCACCTCACTCAGCGAGAGGGCTCCAGTAGAATCCAGCACACGTTTATTATCGATTGTCACACCTGGCAGCGACATTGGCTCGGAGCCGGTGGCGATAATGATGTCCTTGGCTGTCAGCTCGGTTTCAACCCCAGACAGATCCATGACAATAACCTTTCCAGGCCCGGCAAGACGCCCCCACCCTTTGACCCATTCGACCTTGTACTTACGAAACAAGAACTCGATACCCTTGGTCAAGGTTGCAACACTCTCGCTTTTTTGCGCCATCATCTGTCCAAGATTCAGCGTCGGAGTCACCTCAATTCCAAGCGTTTTGAATTCTTTACCGGCGGCAGCTTCATAGAGTTCGGAAGCATGTAACAACGCTTTTGAGGGGATGCAACCGACATTCAAACAGGTGCCGCCCAACGTTTCGCGACCTTCAATACATGCAACTTTCAATCCGCGCTGGCCTGCGTGGATTGCTGCGTTATAGCCGCCAGGCCCTGCACCGATAACGATTACGTCATAGTTTTTCAAGAGAAGCTCCTTACGGAAAAGACCGTAACAGTAAACCTGTCTACCTACTGAGTTCTTGAGACAAAACAAGCTGGCATGACGCTACGATTACGGCGAATCGATCTCTGGCTCACTACGCTCTACACCAGACCTGACATCGGCGTGATAGCTGTCACGTCAAACAATCAAAATCTCTGACCACCCTGCTCTGCTACATCCGCCACTATCAACTCGCTCGTAGTACGGGCGTAGTAAATCGCGTCTGATAGTTAGCCAAAATAACAGGGGCAGCAGTCCAATCTTCTTCGCGCCAACTCGGTGGTTCGGCGTGCTGGAAGTGCTCACCCCGGTGCTTGATTTTCCAGCAATGGATCTCAACGCCCCGGCGAGGCGAAGTCAGTTTTGAGCATTGGCCCCATCTCGAGGTGTGGGAACATCAAAAATTAGGCAGGTCGTGGTCGCATGAGCGTACAACTTACCGCTCGCATCGATAATGCGCCCTTCAGCTGTTGCTACCTGACGCCCCGTATGAATCAACCTGCCCTCGGCGCGTACCAGCGGTACGGCGTCGCTCAATGGCCGCACCATGTTCACTTTAAGCTCCAGCGTGGTAAAGCTTTTACCCGCCACAAGCGTGGAGTGAACCGCACAACCAACCGCAGAGTCGAGCATGGCCGCGAACCAGCCGCCGTGCACTGTCCCCATGGGATTATAGTGATGGCGCTGCGGACGGCCTTGGAATATGGCCAAACCTGGTTCCATGTGGACCGGCACGAAGTCGAGTGTCTGTCCTATGGGTGGTTGAGGAAGCACGCCAGCGAAGACGGCCTCGAAAAACTCCATTCCGGACTTACCGGCGACCTCACTCGCCGATGCAACACCAGGCGCACCAAGAGTAGACCTGACAGCCTGCTCATCTGCACGCCACTGGTCGAGAATCTCATCTACTTCCATCTGTCGCTCCCAACGGCTTATGATTGTAGCCACAACAGTTGCAGGTACAACATATATCATGGAAAACGTCAGCAAACCACAGGGCTGTACCAATCTGAAGCTGCGCCAACTTGATCGTGTGGTGACGCGTCACTACGACCAGTATCTTGGTAAGACAGGGCTAAAAAACACCCAGTACGCCTTGCTCTCGCACGTGGTCAAACTCGGTCCTGTTCGGCCTGTCGACTTAGCTCGCCACATGCACATGGATGCCTCCACCCTCACGCGCAACCTGCGCCCCTTAGCAAGCCTGGGGCTTCTGACCTCTGAGGCAGGCCCTGATGCGCGCAGCCATCTGATTCAGGCAACTGAGGCCGGTATAGCCAAGCGGGCCGAAGCCCAACGCGCGTGGAAATCAGCTCAGACAGCCCTCAACGAACTTCTTGGCCAGGAGCGTGTTGCCGAACTGCACACACTTCTGGATGCTTGCATGGGCCGTTTGAGTGATACCTCGGAAGCCTAAAGGGATCACACAGGGCTGATTTGTCTTGCCTGAGTGAGCGTCGGCGTCAGATAGAAGGACTACCTCCGCTGCGCAGCTGAGCTGGTGTATCTAGGGGTGCAGGGTTGCCGGATCTACGTCGGCGGCGTTGTCCAAACGTGATATCGATGCGGGGATACTTCGACTGAGCAGTAAGCATCCAGTGATCCCCCTGCCGCCTTGTGCATAGAGGACGCTACAGCAGGCGTTTGGTGATCATCGATACTGCTTGCACCGGTGAAGTCAGCGCCGTGTCTATCGAAAACGGTGCTTCGGCCCACGCTTCATATTCGTGATCCAACACAGATTGCCAGGTTGGTGGAGTGAGCCCGGGAACATCACTCAGCCTTGTTTCTACACGACGCTGATGTTCATCTTTATCCGAGCAAATCACTTCAATATTTATCAACCGAGTACCAGCCCTTGAGGCGATTTCGCTCCAGGCCATTCGGCTTTCGACCACTGGATTTACACAATCAACGATGACTGTACGCCCGAGATTAAGATTACTCAGCGCAAGCTCATTAGCGACCATGTAACCACTGCGCCCCACATCTTGAGCAAGCGCGCCGGAGTTTCGTATCGCTTGCTCAATCGTATCGATCCGCAGGTAGAGAGCACCTATCTTATCGACGAGCCCCTTGGCGATCGTGGTTTTTCCGGTGCCAGGAAGGCCGCTGAATACGATAAGCATTGTCCGTCCGTTGAAGTGTATTACTCAGCATTGGTCTTGGCCGGGCGCTCACCCTGGGCACGCCGTGCCTGCACTCGCTGCTTCTTGGCTTGCTGCTTTGCATGCAGCGCCTGGATCGCTGTTACCGCACCGACGGCTTGTCCATTCAGATCCAGGCGCGGCGCATTCTCCGTCATGCTCGCCCAGTAGCGACTTCCGCGGCACCAGGAAGCGAGCCCCAGTTTGAGCTGTTCGCTGGAGACGCCGAGCAGCTCAAGGTGTTGTTCCGCGTCCTTGAGGATGCCCTCTTTCAGCGGAACCTTGGGGGCCGGATTGACCGGAAACGCCAATGGAAAATGCTTCTGCAGTCGCCAGATCGCTTCTACTGCAGGATCTTGCTCACGAGGCTTCGCTTGCGCGGAAGGCGCCCGCTTGCGCTGCTTGGCGCCATCCGTCTTCGGCTCTTTTTCAGCCCGCAGACGGTCACGCAGCTCAGCTAATTGCTCAAAACCCATCGTTCATTTCACCGCTTCATGGTTGATACGAACGGAAGCTTATCCTACGTAGTCCTTTAGAGCAGCTTGTGGAGCGGATTTACTGCCGAGCGATGAACAGCAGCGCCTGGAGGTGGCTAATCAAAACTTTCAAATCTTAAAGCGCGACACCACCGTGCGCAGCTCACCTGCCAGTCGCGATAGCTCATCAGCAGTTTGGGCGTTCTGCTCAATGCCTTCCATTAACACTTCGCTGCCATTACGAATTTCGATGACGTTACGGTTAATGTCCTCGGAGACGGCATGCTGCTGTACGGCAGCACTGGCGATCTGGGTATTCATACCAACGATCTGCTCGACCTCTTCATTGATCGCGCCCAGGCTTTTGGCGGCCTCACCCGCAGATTGCATACACGCCTGCGCCTTGTCCTGGCCGGTCTTCATCTGCTCAACGGCAGCCGACATGGCAAGCTGCAGCTCCTGAATGATGCGCCGGATTTCCTCGGTCGAGCCCTGGGTACGCGAAGCCAGGGTGCGTACCTCATCGGCCACTACGGCAAAGCCACGCCCCTGCTCACCAGCACGGGCGGCTTCGATGGCGGCGTTCAGGGCCAGCAGGTTGGTCTGATCAGCAATATTGCGGATCACTTCGATGACCCCACCGATTTCCTGGCTGTGCACAGCAAGCGCTGAAACCTTCTGCGCGCTCAGTTCCACTTCGCTAGCCAGCGCCTCGATAGTCATGCGTGTGTTCTGCATCACTGCAAGCCCATTGCTTGACGCCTGGCTGGCCTGCTCGGCAGCCCGCGCAGCTCCCTCGGTGTTTTGCGCTACGTCGGCAACGCTCGCGGTCATCTCGTTAATGGCCGTGGCCACCTGTTCAGTCTCACCCTGCTGGCTGTTCATCGACTGTTTGGCACGGTCAATGGAAGCACCCAAGCGAACCGAAGCATCGGACACCGCATGGGAGCTTTGCTCCACCTGCGTCAGGGACGCGCGGAATGCTTGCACCATGAGGTTGAAACCGGTGCTGACGTCGGCCATTTCATCTTTTCCGTGCACCTGCACCTGAGCGGTGAGGTCACCCTGTGCGATCAGCCGAGTGGCATCGAGCACTTGGTCGATGGCATTGCGCATCGAGCTGTAGATTCCAGCGAACACGTAGGCCAGCAGCAGCCCCATGCATACGAACATCCCCATGATCAACGCTCGCTCGGACATCCGCTCTTGAGCTCGATAATCCAGGGCGCTGGTCAACTCTTCCTGCAACACATCCTGAGCCTTATACAGATCGGCCACTACAGCGTTGCCTTTGGCCGCCAGCCCCTGCACGCGAGTGATGGTGGCGCCTGTGTCATCCAGCACACGAGCAAGATCCATCCGGAAGCTGTCTAGGGCCTGCAGTGCACTGTTGATGGGCGCCTGCAGCCTATCGCTCAGCGCAGTATCTTTGCGGCGCAGCAGCGCCAAACTTTGCAGCAGCTCTTGGCGTATCTGCATTTCCTGCTTGAGCAATACCCGCAGCGACGAGCGTGTACCAGCGCCAAGCGGCTGTCCTTCCCGCAGCCCGCTGGCCAGCCCACGCAACTGGCCGACAACGTTGATCTGCCGTGGTAGACGCAGGGTGCTCTGGTCGATCATGAACAGCGAGTCATAGTCCTCGTCCAGCACCATTCCCGATGTGGCGCTGATCAGATAAACGAAATTCAGCGCCTTGCCGACTTGCTCGTTCCAAGCGTCGAAAATAGCCGTCTGCTCAGCACTGCCCTTGGCCTGCTCGATCAGCTGCTGGGTGTCCATACGCAAACGCGTCACGCGGTCACCGGTTTCTAGTGCAACGCCCAACTCGCGGTCGGTAGCCTCAAGCTTGGTAAACGCCTCCTGCAGCTTCGCCTGGTTGGCGGCTAGATCACCCTGGGCCGTTGGATCGCCGCTGAGAAGGCGGTTCGTTAGAGCGCGCTGCAGCATTGATAGGCGCAATACGGGTGTGACGTCAAGCAGGTAGCGCTGACCGACCTGCTCGCTGCGGATATTGTCGATGCTGGCGTTGATCTGATTGATCACCCGTAAGCCCAACAGACTCAGCGGAAAGAGCACGATTACAGCGAGAACCGCGAACTTGACAGGAAAGCGCAACCGACTGGTCAGGTGCATGGCAGGAGCAAGGATATTCATGTTTTCTCACAGATCTCGTGGATCGGCTTAGTGTTTTGTGGCGCTCGTAGCGGCTCGTTTTGCAAGCAGCCTTCGTGCTCGTGCCTAGATACAGCGCATTTGGCGCCGACCATCGAGATGGCAATAAGCCATTATTGGTGGTACGCGTGAGACAGCCCTTTCCTGAAAAGGTTGCAACACAATATTTCTGAAATGACATGAGTACGCAATTGCACATGAAACACATTGATTTGCGCTTCAGACAGCGTTGCGAGCGATGCAGTGTGGCGTTCCTTTGCTATCTGATTGGTATTGCCTGCCCTCAACAACCTGTCGGCGGCCCTTGCTAGAACTTAACCGGAAAGGTAGATATTTCTGTCAATTCCTAATCACTCGAATTATGCGGGCCTGGGCTTTCGTCGACCTGTTCGTCGAAAGAATCGGCCAGTCCCCAGTGTTTGAAGTGTTGGTCCAAAACACACCGTACAAGCATGCCCAGCCGCTAGCTCCTCGCCCCCGGCCAACGGCCACACTCAGGTTTGAGAGCTTCAGAATTGCGACGCCCTCGCCCGTTGGCTTGTTAAGTTCGCGCTCCCACGCGGGAGCCGGATATTGCTTACTCCAGGCCATCAGTAGTTGCTGCGGCTAGCGTGAAATGTGCAGGTTGTAGCAATCAAAAATGTAGAAGGTCATTCTTACGACAAGCCTTTTAAGCCCTTCCCTTCTGCGTCGAGACCTCCATTGCTATGCCGTGGCGGCATTGATATAGCTGAGATGGTGATGGAGATGTACCGATCCTCGCCTCGGCGATAATCTGTCGCCTCACTCCACGAGACTCCCTATGCGCATTCGAGACAAGCTGCTTCCCTGGTCATTGCTCTTCATGGTGTTCGGCTTCCAGGCCGCTCTGGCCGGCTCAGTTGACAAAGCGGTGAGCCTTTTTGAAGCGGAGCAATATCAGGCATCGATCCAGGAGGCAGACCGGGTGCTGGAAAAGCAGCCGGATGACAGCCAGGCCCTGAATATCAAAGCGCTGTCGGTTTCCGTTCTGGGCGACGACGAGACAGCAATCCGCCTGGTGTCCCAGGCCCTAGAGGCCTCTAGCAAGAATGGGCAAGCAACGATCGCTCAGCAGTCCGATTACTGGAATAACCTCGGCTACTTCAGCGAACGACAGCGCAACTTCGAGGCAGCGCTGGGCTACCACAAGAAATCACTGGAGATGCGTCTGGCCGCTTTTGGCGAAAAGGATCTCCGCACTGCCGATAGCTACAACAACATCGGCACGACGCTTAGCCGATTGGGGCGCTATGACGAGGCATTCGAATACCTGAATAAAAATCTGACCTTAAGAGAGCGTTTGCTCGGTCCGGATGATCACTTGGTTGCCATCGCGGTAAATAACCTAGGTAACGCCTACAACCTGAAGGGCGACTATGAGCGCTCTCTGCCGCTTTTCGAGCAGGCGCTGGATATCGATCTGCGCCTGTACGGGCCAGAGCATCCGATCATTGCGGCCCGTTGGAACAATGTGGGCGACGCCTTGCGCGGCCTGGGCAGGTACGACGAGGCGGAGCGGTCGCTGAACAAGGCGCTGAACAGTGACCTCGCCACCTTCGGTGAGAGCCACCCGAAAGTGGTGTCGCGCTACACCAACCTGGCACGGGTATACGAGGCTCAGGGTGATACGCCTAAAGCGAGTGCCTCCTATGCAAAAGCCCTGAAAATACTGCAGCAGTCCTACCCTAGTGACACCGAGCAGATTGACTTCCTTGAGTCGAAGCTCAAGGCGATCGCCGCCAAGTCCGGCTGATGAAGATGATGCTGTTCTACGAGCTCTTCCGCTGATCTGAAAAAGAACCCGCTACCGGCCTAGCCGGTGATGCCGCGAAAGCTTGCCCGATAGTCAGTGGCTTTCAGGTGAACATGCTGGGACAGGTCGCCGCTTAGCATGAACAGGCGCGGACCATCCCTGAACTGAAACACCCGATAGAGATAGAACTGCTCGCAGGCTTCCTTGGAGAACTCCAGCTCGTTGTGGCTGACAAGGAATGAGGAACTGAGACCACCGTTGGTGGTTTTGACCTCAATAAAGCGGTGATTCGTCTCATTATCGAACGACAGGATATCGAAGCCTGCGCCGTCACCGCGAGTATCAGACACCCAATCCAGGCGCTGGAATAGCTCAGGGTTACCCATGTCGATCAGCCGCTGCTGCTCGAACTCAATGACCCATTGCTCCCCTGCCCGCCCTAACTTGCGGTTTGCTTCATCGCGAGCAGCAAAGTCGAGCTTACGTGGCAGCCGATCCCGAGTGGATCTAGGGCCGCGAACTAACTCCTCACGTGTCGGGGCTGCGACTAGGGCCGCAAGGTAGGACTTCTCACCTGGGAGTTTCACCTCTTCAAGCGCATCGACAATAGCCCCTACCACCTTCTGCTCTGTGAGCACGTACGCTTGTACCGACTTACGGAGCAATAGCTGGCTATTTCCCCTCGGCTTGTAGCCGTTGATGTAGGGAAGCCCCATTGCATCGAGCACAGCGCTTATATTCTGGTGCTTGAGCTCAACAGACGACTTACTCCGGCCGCTCAACAGACGCCTCAGCGTTTGATTGTGCTCGCTCTTGTTGAAGGCAATACCTTCGGCTTCAGCCCGCAGCATCTCAAAGTAGTCGCGAACAGTGGCTTCCACCTCGGCCTCTGACCAGTCTTCACCAATGCGAATTATGGTGAAACCCAAGCCGGTCAGTAATGGCACGACCGTCGCTTCACCGCCGGAAAAGCTATCTGCTGACAAGGGGCCTTGCTCAGGGAACTGTCGACCGTAGGCGACGCCGGCGATCGCTTTGGAATCGCAGTCTGTTCCGGTCTTTGGATCGCGCACGAGAAAGTCGCGAGACTTCCCGTAGCCGTAGCGTGCGAGGAATCTAGTGCGACCAATGTGCACGAACTCATCCAGGGCCGCTTGAACAGCTGCCGGGCTTCGGAGCTGGGAGAGTTGAGGCATTGAATGATCACATCCTGTCTGAATATAAGGCTGTCGCAGGCCTTGGTCTGCAGCTTTCTGGGCGGTGCCGAACGACGATTGACCTAGAAGCTCGGAATACGTCGGCGCAACCGCTAATATCGCGGCCCTCAAACGGACTAGCAGCTCCAGGCTCATAAACAGGGATTTTCATGGCCACAATTTACGTACTGATAATGCTATTCGTAGCCCTGCCAGCCGCCTGTGCTTTGCTTGGGAAAGCAGCGGTCAAATACGGGTACGTCTCACATCCGCCTTACAGCAGGCTGACCACTAAAACAAAAAAACTAAGCGCCGAAGCTTACTGTGTAGCAGCAGTACTAATGAGTTTGACCGCACTTTTGGTGGTCGCTGGCTACACCTTAGCATCGGGTGAAAAAATCCCAGTCGCGGCAGGCGGACCGATTATGTCTGCCCTTGTCGCATCAACACTAGCTTTGAGCATCATCACCCTAAGGGCCACCATTATTTATCGGTTGAGCCCTAAGGTCTTCAACGTACTAGCGAGTTCAGTGGCGCTGCTAGTGGTGCTGGTGGCGAGCATTTATGCAGACGCACATATCGCTCAATACCTTGAGGTCAAAGGTTCGGAGCTTCCTTCAGCATTGCGCGTACTGACCATATTGCTTTCGGCGTACTGGTGGACGCTCGTCTTCACGGTAATTTCGCTTGGGCTATATGTCATTGCCCTTTTGCTATGGGCAGGTTCCGCCCTCTCCTCCACCGACAGGCGCCTGCTGGAACTCAGTTTCGTCATGTACGGCAGCGGCCCGGCTCCACAGGCAAACAAAAAAAGAAACGGCAAGGAATTCATCTATTTCACCCTCTTTGTAGGGCTAGCATTCACGTCGCTGATTCCCATAAACGCCTTGGCATCCTTCGAGAAGGAAAAGCGACTCATCCGCCTGGCTAACGAGTTGATCGTTTTCTCTGTTTTTCATCTAAAAGAACACGACTGCTTTGCAGATAGCGCAGAGGGCACCGTCTTTGCATTTGTAGATGCAGACAGGGTTTCTGCTGCGACTCCTGATGAGAAGCTCGGTTACACATTTGAGCTGAGAAACTGTGCAGCGGAAAAGCCACAGCTCTGACAAAGCCCATTTATAAGCCGATATAAGCCTATTATGAGCGACCGCTTCCGGCCCAGAGTGTGTAAAAACACTTTCGTGATTTGGGGGCCGCAGCCCAGCGCTCCTGGACGAGGCGATTGCCCAAGCATTTGCCACGATCAGCACCGGTAACGTTCCAGAGCGCTTATAAAGAGCGTTAGCGCCTCCTGGGACAGCGAAAGGCGGGGCTTTTACGCCGCCATCGCCTTCAACAAGCCTTCTGTGCCGATGATTTTCATAACCCGTTTCATGTTGTAGGCGAGCACATTCAGGCTCATCTCCGCGCTGACCCCGACGAGCCTACGAGTCAAGAAATGCGTCGAACCCATCCATTGTTTGAGCGTCCCGAAGGGATGTTCAACAGTCCGTTTTCGAACCCGCATCATCTCCGGTGCTTGGTTCAACCGGCGTTGCATTTCCTCCAGCACAGCTTCATGTTCCCAGCGCTTTGATCGACGATTTGTGCTTGGAGTGCACTGGGTTTTCAGCCTGCAACTCTGGCATTTTGAACTCCAGTAGCAGTGCATATTCATGCCCTTCTCAACGCTGGAGAAACGCCAGATAAGTGCCTATCCCGCTGGGCAGGTGTATTCGTTTTTCGTCGTGTCATACACGAAGGAATCTTTGTTGAATCGGCCATCAGCCTTGGCGTTTGAAGTCATTGGCTTAGGCACGTAGGCGGTGATGTTTGCGTCGTGACAGGCCAGGATTTCTTCACCTTTGAAGTAGCCTCGGTCAGCAACTGCCGATAACGTTTCTGAGCCGATGGCTTCACGAGCCTGCTTCGCCATTGAACTGAGTTGGTCACGGTCGGAACCGCTGTTAGTGACCTCGTGAGCAACGATCAAATGGTGCTGCGTATCGACCGCCGTCTGCACGTTGTAGCCGACGATTCCGTTGCCGCGCGTCATCATCGAACGGGCATCGGGGTCGGTCAGTGAGACCTGTTTGTCAGGCGAATCGTTGAGCTGAGATTCGATCACCTTAAGCTCTTTCATTTGAGTTTTGAGGTTTTCGATTTTCTCCTCCAGGCGCGTAGCGTCTGGTTCCGTGGCGGTTGGCACCTTCCGATCAGCCGCATCAAGTGCGGCCAGGTAACGGCTGATGCTCGACTCAATTTCTTCCATCCGGCGCTTCAGTTTGGCGCTGGTGAAGTTGCGGTCACGGTTGTTCACTGCCTTGAACTTGCTGCCGTCGATGGCGACCAGGTTTTCTCCAAAAAGCCCCAACTGCTGGCAGAGCACAACGAACTGACGGCAGACACCACGAATGGCTTTGCTGTTGTCTTTTCGGAAGTTGGCGATGGTCTTGAAGTCGGGCATCAAGCGCCCGGTTAACCACATCAGCTCGACGTTGCGTTGCGCTTCTCGCTCAAGACGCCGGCTTGATTGAATGCGGTTTAGGTAACCGTAGATATAGATCTTCAGCAGGATCGCGGGGTGATATGCGGGTCTGCCGGTTTCGGCTGGAATGACGCCATCAAAACCTAGCGAAGCCAGGTCAAGTTCATCGACGAAGACATCAACTACGCGTACCGGGTTGGTATCGCTGACGTAGTCGTCGAGGCTTTCGGGAAGTAAGGTGCTTTGACCTCGGTGTTCACCCTGAATAAACCGCTTCATGGGTTTCCCTTGCGATGAGATTCTCGGAAATCATAGCAAGGGCTTGTCCGGACGTTTTTACACACTCTGGGCCAATTGCAGACCTTGGATGTGTCTGGAAAACCGAGGGCGATTCACCTCGGATGCCACGCCATCGTCAGCGTGTAAGGCGTGCATTCAAAGGGTAGCTCGAAGGCGTCCATGCTGGTTTCGTAAGACCGAAAAATGCGACTGGACAGAGTCGTCATGCAAGCACTCCGAACAAGAATTTCGGGACCGCCGCAAAGCTCTCGATGACACCAATGACCTCTCGGCGACGTCCGATTTCAACCAGAAATTTCTTCCAAGTGGCCTCGCAGATTCTCCCGGATACTGGAATCCACCAGATGATTCATCTCGCAGTATGCATCCAGGGTAAGTTCGTTTAATCACGGGAAAAAAGATCGTCAATTGGATCGATAGCACTAAACGATCGCTCGGACCAGCTCATGCGTTGATCTCTGTAAGATTCATAATCTGGCTCATGCTCTGTTTCATAAAAATATTTATCGTAAAATCTATCCACATCAACATAGCCTACAACACTATCAGCCACACTGGATGAATCATTAGCTCCCAACTCAAGAGCCTTTTCATCCATTAGCTCCATAAATTTTCTGCGCGCTGCTGATTGCGAACTACAATCAGAAAATACCTCTGCATCTGGGAACTCATCTTCAACTGACGCGATTAGGTGTTCTGTGATGACTTGGTCATATGCATCGTAAAGCGATTGATGCTCTACAACATCAAAGCATTTGACTAGCTGACCTAAAATCAGTAATTCGTCATAACCTGGGTCATTGGCAAAAGCCCCTTCCAAGAATGCTTCTACAGCGATTTTATCAACACTGCCATTGCGCAGTGCCCACAAAAGCACTCGTGCTGACGCTAAGAAGGATCCCCCACATTTCTCACCAGCGATAAAATCAATAGCTTTTGAGAGACTTTGATCTGATGAGTTAAATTTTTTACCAAGTTCAGACCTTACAATACATAACTGCGCTACAAATTCGGCATTAGACCCAAGAAAATTTATATCTGCAACGGATGCAAAGACATGACCTATCACTTCGGTAGCCACGCCGTCATTGATTATCTTGTTATCCAACATATCCTTCAGCGTCTTCAATGAAGATTGTGTCTTCAGGCTACCAAAGCACTGTCGCAAAACAGGAGTATTACTGGCATATCTGTTGAGTACGAAGTCACCTAAAGACGGGTTAAACAGCCGAACAAAAGGCTGACTTTCGCCTACTACAAATCTCGTGAGCATCGAACCAGATAGGTGACGGAGGTTTAGTAGAAAATCTTTTTTTCCAGTAAGACTAGCGGCTCCTGGGTTCGCTAGATATCGCGCAAATGCCTCTGAAAGCTCAGGCTCAGTAATCAGGCGCCCGTTCATAGCGACCAGCAAAACCAGGGCACGGCCACAGTCATCCAGTTGCGCTTGAAATGGATGGTCCCAGACCTGAGACGGATCATCTAGCAAACCAGTTATATGAGACCAGTAAGACTCTGGCGGGACATCCTCCAATCGCTGGACATCGGTAATAAATCGGATTAGCCGAGGATTAAAATTTCTATGATCAATAATGGTTCGATAACGCCTATGCGAGTACAGTTGCTCGACGTATTCACCATCCATTTCAGAATGCCAGATATGGTTGTAAAGAATTCGGGCCTTATCGATCTTCGCCAAAGACTCAAGTGTAATCTCAAACTCATTTCGATTTACATTTGAGTTATGAAAAACATCGTTTAAAATCTTTCCTTGATTTAGAATGGTGGTTCGAGATGTCAATACAAAGCGCTTTTTAGGGTTTTTGACTATACGCCTAATAAAACCCATAATCTTGGCGCCCTCATGTCCAGAGAGCGCTTCTAGGTAGTTGCGGCCCAAGAAGTCATCAAAATAGAAAATTTGCTTTGAGTCAGGGTCAAAGACACCCTCAGCCTCTCTAATATCATCAGAAATCACCGAAAGCTCAAAGCCGTCTGCGACATACTGCAAAATTAGCTGCCCAGCCAACGTTGTCTTGCCAATGCCAGCTGGACCTGTGATGATCACAACACTCGTAGATTCCAGTTTGTCAATCGCTTGATTATGATTTACTGTAGCCACATATAGCTTGGAGGCCTCAATTATCTCGCCAAGCTCAAACTGGCTCCTGTCATGTATGGGCTTATTAAGCATATACGCAAGAACATTTGAGCTAGCAATCCAGAGCTTATAGTGCCGTCTTTCAACATCTGGATGCTTCGCCAGTATATCACTCAAATCCTCTCGACCCAGTATATCTGCTGGAGACAGAACAAATGGCGAAAGCTTCTGCATCAAAATGTTTTTATCATTACGTGACAGCGAGTGAGACAAGGCTAAAATATATCGACTTGGCGATAATTTCTGAACTTTAAGGCTTTCAAAATCCGCAATAGATTTAACGAGCTTTTCTAACGGCGTCGAAATCCAATGCTTACACTGGAGAATCCACTCATCCCCCTCTGACCTAAAAAAGCGACCATCCACTCCGGCGTCACGTCCGGGCTTGAATCTTTCGAATCTGACCCCTTCCCTTGCGCTCAGCAGGTCAGCGCAAAAGACTTCGAATTCTTTGTCGTTTAGCCGCGAAAAATCGTACTCGCTCACAAAAGCCTCGCTCAGTGGTGGGCCACATGCCAGTAAACCGCTCAGCATAGAAGTATAGTTGTTGGAAGCCGTCCATGAGCCATCGCAGTGATGGCCGCAGGATGCTTGCTTTCTTGGGCTGGTCGGCCAGCACAATGTTAATGACAAAACGCCGGAGTTGGGGATCCAAGGCGAAGCATGGGCAAGGAAGCTGTCGGGGTAGTAGTGCAATGGGCCTGTGAACACGACTCCCCATCCGGCTTCATCTATCCCGTTGCGATGAACAACGGGCATAGTCGATTGATCGCCGCGGTTCTGAGCGGGATCGTCACAGAGACACCTACAGCGGCGAAATATGACTTGGTGCTTTACTCCAAATACAGCTACGCGATATCGAAGATCGGATGATCTGACTGGCCGCTTCTGGCCGTAAGCGGTCGATCATGATGTTGGGCTCCACCACTTCTGCTGCCGCTATGCCCTACTACGCCTCCGTATGTTGCCCTCCTAAAACCCACGAGCTAGACTGCGCCCGTCGTGGTAAATCCCACGACCGGGCGTGAGAACCCGTTCGTTGTCCAAGGCGCGGTAGCGTCATAGTGCAAAGCCGATGGTTGACCATCGTGCTTCTGCATATCTATGGCGGGCCGTGTGAGGCAGGCTTTTGCCTGGCCGGTTCCCTTGGACGCCGGTTTCTCACCCTTGCACGGTCCGCCTCCTATGCTCGTGAGAAGGCTGGTAGGCGGCTCCTTAACCTGTCCAAGGAGCATAAGGAAAATGCACTACCCCCTTTTTACCCAAGAGCTCCGCCTTGGGCTTTCGGTCTTGCTGTTCACCTCTGTTACGGAGGTGCGCCATGGCTGAGCTCGAACGCTGTGTAATACCTTTTCCGCTGCGGCCCAGTCCGCTGCATGAATCTGAACGCTCTCCCCTACCGTCTGAAGCCGCTGCTGAGATGCGAGCAGTGATGCTCGGTAATCTGCTGGATCAACTGGCTGAGCCCGAAGGGCTGCAGCCGGAGAATCTGCGCGTGCGCATCACGGCTTACTCGGCTCTGGATCTGCTGGATGAGATGGTCGTTCTGTATCGCCGTGCGCTTTCTGAATCGCGAGGAGGTGCGGGATGAGCAAGGGCGTCACGACGAATCTCTCGCCTCATGATGGTCACCCGGGCATGGAGATCCACTGGGCCGCTGACTGCAGGGAAGCATTCGATCAGGGCGTTAAGCTCGCTCAGACCTGGCTCGACTGTTCCCGTAGCGGCTGGCTCTGGGCAGCGATGATCGCAGAGCGCGATCTGCTGCCGCGGGCCATTGAGAGGCGCGCTTTTGAGGTGGGCTTCCTGAGTCGCATCCATCAGCGCCTGAGGTCGAACCAAGACAGCACTCCGCTGGAGATCCGATGTACGTCTGGCGACTACCTCGTTCAAAGGAAGGCAGAGCCTGTGCTTGAGGCATGCTGTCACGGCTGACCCTGAGTCGATGTCAGATGGCTGTTCGATCGGTCTGTTCTCACGCCGGAACGGCAGGTTCTGGGCTAGCGGAGTGTGTGGCATGGGCACCGGACATGCCCGCGCTTCGTTAGCTCAGCGCTGGACGTTTGCTGGCAACGACCTGCCAGCCCGCCGTGGGCTGCGGCAAGTCGAGCGCTCGCCTGCCGCCTTCGAGACTTTGTGGATGCATGCCGTGGGCATGCCTGCTACTCGCCAATACGCCTTGTGCGTTTTGGCTGGGTAAAGCCTGCGCGCTGCGCTTGCTGGTGGCGCCTGTGAGATCGGTGGAATAACGGTCTTGCTGTTTCCTCTGACCCTATCACGGCGTTCTCGCCGTCAAGGGCTGCTCGCGCTTTGCGCGCTTGCGGCTGGGCCGGCTGTCGCCCCCTGACTGCTGCGCTGCACCGTGCTTGTGCCGGTTCCGGGCAATTCCGCCCGAGCAACTGGAGAACGATCATGTCGCAGCTTACTCTCGCCTTTGACTCCTCCCTGCTGGTTCGCGACGAGCAGGGTCGCTACGCGCCAGCCACTGCCGAGCAGATCCTGGCAGCAGCTCGCAAAGTCATCGATCAGAAGATCCAACGAGGTGAAGCCTTTACCTCGCCAGAGCTGGTCAAGGAGTACCTGATCACCAAGCTGGCAGGTTTCGAACACGAGGTATTTGCGGCAGTGTTTCTGGATGCCAAGCACCGGCTGATCGCCTACGTCGAGATCTTCCGCGGCACTATCGATAGCGCCTCTGTATACCCGCGGGAAGTGGTCAAGGAGGCACTGCGCTTGAATGCTGCTGCAGTGATTTACGCGCACAACCACCCCAGCGGTAACCCAGAGCCGAGTCAGGCAGATCGGACGCTCACACAGCGGCTGAAAGAGGCGCTAGCACTGGTCGAAGTTCGATCGCTGGATCACATCATCGTGGCAGGCCAACGTACAGTGTCGTTCGCTGAAGAGGGCTTGCTGTGAACCTAAGGGGGCTTAGCCCCCTTTTTGCTGCGCCGCGTGGAACCTGGTATTTCTCTGCAGCAGCATGCTTCCCTTTCACGGGCTGCTGATGGTCTGCGTTTAGACTGTTGAGAGCACGAGCGGAGAAGCAGCGCGCACCGCAGCAGGAGCAAAACCTGACCGAAAGCACCCAGCTCCGAACTGATTGCGCGTTTTGCAGACAAAGGTATCTGCCGCGAGCGGTGTGATGAAATTTATACCGCTGTACTCGATTGGATCTGCTCGCCTCGATGGGTTGCCCACTCAAAGCCCCGAGCAGGTCAGGTCGACCCACTTAGGCGTCCTCGCTAACCGACGCCCCGATCAAAGGACTGATTATGTTCCGTTACATTGCCATCGCATCGGCTGCTCTGCTTCTCACCGCCTGCAATATCCAACATAAAACTCCTGAAGCTCGGCAGCAGATCCAGCACGATCTCAAGCTGGCAAACATAACCGACACGGCTCAAACGAGCTTCTGTTGGTTACAGATTGGGGGACAGGCTAATTGCAAGTACACCTCCGCGATCAGCGTCCTGACTTCTGATAGCCTGATTCTCGTGGACTATGAGAGCGGTGCCTACGTGCAAAAGGACATCATCAAAACCGAGGATGTCAGATGCATCAGTGATCACGACGGGCAGAACTTCTATATCTTCAAAGATCAGTTGGCCGTGTCCGTGATCCCCTACACCGAAGTGCACAGATCGCTGCCAGTGAACAATCCCGAGTACCGGGCCAAGGCTCTCAAAATGCTGTTGAGCAACGGCCAGCCCTACCTGACCGGTGATGCTGCCACCTTCACCCGGGAGACCGGCAGGAAGGATTACAGCGTTCATAACATCTCCGCTCCGAGCGGCCCGATTCCCATCGTGGTAGGCACGGAAATGCGAGAAGTGTTTAGTCCATGCTCTGAGGGCAAGCCATGATGCGAGCATTGATATCGCTGATGGTTGCCACACTCGTGACTGCTTGCGCCAGCGTGCGTCACGATACGCCGGAGGCACAGGAAAAGATCAGGCAAGACTTGAAGCTGACGACGATCGTGGACTCCTCCCGCATGAACTGGTGTATCCACTCCTACGGTAGCGTCCCTGGTTGCCAGCCTGAAAAAGGAGTTGGCGTCGTGACACCTGACGGCTTGGTAATGGCTCACTTGGTCGAGGGAAGATACGTCGCAGCACGCACCCTCAAGTCTGACGATGTGGTCTGTTCGACCGTCCCAGGAGGCGGAGCTGCGGACGGCATTTTCTTCGCTTTCACCAAGAACGAAGCTTTAATGCTGGGTCCACTGCAGGCCGACCGAGACGAAATTAATACCGGTTTCAAAGCGCGGCTTTTCAACTACCTACACAGCAACGGTCAACAAAGCTTCGATGGCCCTGACGTGAATTTCCAGCGCCCAACCGGTGAAAAGGTCGAGAAGACGACTGTAATTCAGGCGGGTTATGCCACTCGAGTCATCAAGGAAGAAGTCGATGTGCTCGAGATTTACAGTCCTTGCTCAACGCCTAAGTGATCATCGGCTGTTGTGAATGAGGCTGAGCTTGATTTGGCGGCAGCGGACGATGGCTGGGGGCTTGGACAGACGTAAAGAATGCTTTAAAGCAGTAGCTGAAAGAGGCTCTTGCAGCCGCTTGCTGCATCACAACACCATGGCAGGCCAACGAACGGTGTCTTTTGCCGAGCAGGATTTAGTCTGAACCGCAGGGGGCTTCGCCCCCTTTTTTGGTCGACGTTACGACCCGTCGGGGCGCTGCCGACGCAACAGCACATAGAGCGCCACGGGCGCGCCGACCAGCCCGATCACTGCATTCAAGTGCAGCACGTGGCGGCTCCACGGCAGGTGGGTGACCAGATCCGCAGCCAAACCCAGAACCGCACCGGTCAGCACGACCCCGGGCAGCAGCACCCGATGATCGGCGCTGGAGAACATACCTCGTGTTACCTGCGCCGCCACGAGCCCCAGGAAGGCCACAGGCCCACAAAAGGCGGTGACCAAACCGCAGAGCCAGGCAGCGACGAACAACGCAAAGCGTCGAACCTTCTGAACAGGCATTCCCATCGACGCAGCATAGCGCTCGCCGAGCAGCAGTGCGTTCAGCGGCTTGACCAGTACCGCCATCGCCAGCATCCCCAGGGTCACGCCCGGTATCAATAGCCGCAGCTGATCCACCGTGGCACCAGCGAAGCTCGCATCGTCCCAGGCCTTAAAAGCACGGGCCTGATTCTCGTCGATGAAGTGCATCAACACGCTGATCAACCCCACGGCGAGATAACCCAGCATCAAGCCGCATATCAGCAACGTGATCGTGTTCAGGCGGCTCGACAGCACGGCCAGCAGGCTCAACAGCAAGGTCGAACCGGCCACGGACGCGAGCGCCAGACCAACGTCTCCCAGCAACCCAAAGCGAATGAGTAGCGCATTGCCTGCGACGCCGGCGAAGGTCACCAGCACCGCGGCGCCCAATCGCGCGCTGTGCACGATGCCCAGTACGAACGGATCAGCCAGCGGGTTGCGAAACAGGGTTTGCAGCAGCAAGCCGGCGGCCCCCAGTGCAGCCCCGGAACACAGCGCATTCAGCGCTCGAGGAAGGCGGAAGTCGAACAGGATGTTCTGCCAGACCTCCCCCACCTCCTGCCCCAGCAGCGCGCCCAGCACGGCGTTGAGCGGAACGGCCACCGCGCCGATGCTGAGTTCGGCTACGAACAAAAGGGCGACGCACACAACCAGTGCGGCATAGACCCACCCGGCGCGTCGGTTGGATGGGGCATGAAAATCGGCAGTGAAGTCAGTCATGGCAGGCGCCGCAGGAAGGTTGACGGTACGGGGGTTTGAATCAGCTCGGGGTGCAAAACCTTCACCAGCTCGGCGAGCGCCAAGTGCGGCCTAGTCATGCTGTTGTCCTGCGCCGGAGACGCCCAGGCGCCGATATAGTCCTTGTCGAAGGCATAGACCTGCCCTGCTCTCACGGAGGCGAACCAGCCTGTGCGGGGAGAGATTTCAAGCATGTGCGCCAGCGAGGCATGGCCCGACTGCATGCCGATCCATACGGGCGCCTCGGCGCCAGCCAAGTAGGCTTCCTCGAAACTCACCTGCAGCAGGCTGCCGTGTTTGCGCAGGCCCGACAGCACATACTCCCCGCCTGCGTCGGCCAGCAATTGCGCACGCTGGTTCAGGGCGCCGAACACTTCGAAGCTGTCACGGCCAGAAGGAAAGCCGGCCATGACCGCGGGACGCTTCCGTGTTGACTGTGCCGCGAGGTCGCGCCAGTGCAGATACTCGCTTTCAACCTGGGCAAAACGACGGTTCGCTTCGGCCTCGCGGTTGACCAGCAGTGCCAGGAACTTGAGCCACTCAGCGCGCCCGAGGGGATGGCCTTCCAGATGGTCGGCCTGGGGCAGCGCACGGACGCCAACTCGTTGCAGCTGAGGGTGCAGGTTGAACTGCGGATAGGCGGAGTAGAAGCTCAGGAAGACATCAGGGCGAACCGCCATGATCGGCTCGATATTGGCGTGAGCGTAACCCCACAGCTCTTGGATACCCCCTTGTGCAATGCGCCGCCGAACACTCTCGACCGTGGGGGTGCGCACGTTGTCGACACCTACCAGGCGATTGACGATGCCCAACTCGTCAGCCGCACCGAGCATCGCCGAGTTGCCCGTCGCCAGGCGACGGATCGGCACTTGGATCACGACTGTGGCGGCGTCATGCTCAGGCAACGGGGTGCCGCATTGCACCAGCAGAATGTCCAACGTTTCCCCGGTACTGACGCTTGGCCTGAAGCGCACCCGCTTAAAATGCCCCGAATACTCCACAGAAAGCTGATCGGACCAAGCGAACTCGGTGCGCTCGGGAAAATAATCAATGCCCGCGTGGTAATCGGCCACACAGGACGCATCCAGATTGTGCGCTGGCGTCTGGCCCAACGTGCGAGACGGGTAGTGCTCGAGGACAGGCGTCTCGATACGCTCGCAACCGGCTAGCAGCATGAGGCTCAGCAGCGCTAGCTTGCACTTCACCGCAAGGCCTCGACCAGATCGCCCAGTCGAGCGAAGTGCTGCTCACGGCCCGCATGCAGCAGGTGATAGCTGCCTATTTGGGCATGCACCGTCACGTCGGCGATGTCTGCCGCATGGAAGCCGACGCGCTCTAGCGCGCGTAGCGCCCAGATACGAGCCGCGCCCTCGCCAATCAATCGCACGGGTTTGCCAGTTACCGGTGACAGGCCCCATTCACCACGCTCGATATCGAAGTGAAGGCCGGATGAGGAGAATGCCTCACTCAGGCTGCCATCGAGCACCAGGTCCTCCGGCGCGCCAACATGCAGGTTGCGCTGGAGATCCAGTAGCCACAGCACATCGGCGCAGCGGAGCGCGAGATCCAGATCGTGACAGGACAGCAATATCGCCAGCTGTTGCTCGCGGGCCAGACGCTGCAGCAGATGAAGCACTTCGATGCGCCTCGGCAGATCCAGGAACGCAGTGATCTCATCGAGAACCAATACCTTGGGGGCCTGCGCCAGCGCGCGGGCGAGCATGACCCGCTGCCGCTCGCCGTCCGACATGGCGGCCACTGCCTTGCCGGCAAGCGCCATGGCATCGACCGCCTCCAGCGCCTGGCAGACCTGTCTGCGGTCCTCCGGCCGAAGTCGGCCGTTCCAGCCCAAGTGCGGGTAGCGTCCAAGGGCTGCCAGCTCGAAACCGGTCAAAAGCCCCGCCTCGACCCGATCGGTCAGCACGACGGCGAGTTGCCGGGCCCGTTCACCGGCGCCCAGCGCCTGCAGTTCGACACCATCGAGCAGTACGCGGCCGCCCGTAGCGGCCTGCATGCCCGTGAGGGTACGGATCAACGTGGACTTTCCTGCTCCGTTGGCACCAAGCAAACAGACCAGACGCCCAGCGCCGAGCTGCAGATCCAGCGGGCCGATAAGCGTCTGCCCTGCGTAGCCGATACTCAGGGATTCAGTGCGCAGCATGCCTAGAACGTGGCCCCGAGGGTCAGTACCGCAGTGCGCGGCGCCCCGGGATACGTCGGCACGAAACTGCCGCCGGAATCGTAGTAGCGCTTGTCGAGGAGGTTCTGCACGTTGAGCTGTGCGCGATAACGTTGCCCCTGGCCGAATCGGTACATCAGGTTGGCGTCCCAGCGCGTGTAGGACGGCAACGTGAAGGTGTTGCTGTTGTTCGCCTCCCGCTCCCCTACGTAGTTGGCGCCTATACCGACACTGAGCCCTTGAGCAAATCCGGTCAGGTCGTAACTGGTCCACAAGCTCGCGTTGGTCTGGGGGGCGTTGGCCAGTCGGTTACCCTGGAGCCCCGAGTCAGTGTCATCACTGATGGTGGCGTTCAGGCGGGTATAGCTGGCCAGCAAACGCCAGTTCGGGGTGATCATGAATGGAAGATCAATTTCCCAGCCTTTGCTGCGCTGCTCGCCTACCTGAATGCTGTAGGTAAACGTCGGGTCGTTGGGGTCGGACACCAGGCCATCCTTGCGGCGGATGTCGAAGTACGCCAGCGTTGGGGTCAGACGGCCGCCCAGCAAACTAAGCTTGGCGCCAACTTCATATTGCTCACCCTTCACCGGGGACGGCAGCTCACCGCCTTGTAGGATGCCGTTGTTCAGTTCGGTGCGCATCGAGCGTGACCAGCTGGCGTAGAGCGAGATCGGATCAACCGGCGTCCAGGTCAGGCCCACTCGGGGGGAGAAGGCACTGAAGCTCTTCTCAGAGGGTTCTCCAATGCCGTAGAAATCATCGAATGCCGAAGCATCGATGTGATCGAAACGACCACCAAGCAGCAAGCGCCAACGCTCCTGATCGCCAAAGGTCAGTTCATCCTGGGCATAGAGTGCCCAAGAGTCGTTGATGAAACGGCCCTCGCCCGCAGGCGCAAGCGCCGATGGCGGCGTGCCATAGACGGGGTTGTTGAAGTCGATGAGGCTGGTCGAGCCGACGGCCGAGTCATAGTCCCACCAGTCGCGGCTGTATTCGGCGCCCAGCAGGAGGCGATGGCGAATTCCACCCGTGCTGAAGTGCCGGCTCACTTCGGCCAGTCCCGTGGCATCAACCTGACGATCATGGTTGAGCTGAGGCCGTCGCGATACGGTCGGGCTCTCGGGCGTGCCGCCGATGCCGCCATTGAAGAACCCATACGAATACCACTGCGCATCAAGGCGCGCATCGGAGACCTGCAGTGCGGCGTGCAGATCCCAGTTGTCATCAAGCGCATGATCCAGGGTCACCGACGCCAGCTTGCTGATCGCGCTGGCACGTGTGTTGGGCTCGGCAAAGTTTCGCTCTATGGGGGCGCTCAGAAACAGGGGGTTGTTACCGAAGCCACGATCCATATCAGCGACCTTGCGTGCGTACTCGAATTCAAAGGTCAGGATCGTCTGCGGAGACAGTTGCCAAGTCACGACAGGTGAAATGAATTGGCTTTCGTTGTCGACGAAATCCCGGAAGCTGCCGTTGTCCTGCCAGGCGGCTGTCAGGCGATAGCCCACGTTGTCGCCGAGCGGGCCGGAGGTATCGACTGTGGATCGATAGAAGTCGTAGCGCCCTGCGCTGAAGTCGACCTGAGTGCGCTGCTCGGCCAATGGCTTCTTGGTGACCAGGTTGACCACACCCCCTGGTTCGAACCGCCCGTAGAGTGCAGAGGAAGGCCCCTTGAGCACCTCGATCTGTTCGATGTTGACCAGGTCATCGATGGCCACGAAGTTGGCCCGGCGTATCCCGTTTTTCAAATTCGCTTCAGTGCCGAAACCGCGTAGCCGAAAGCGATCGTTCACCCCGCCGAAACCAACCTGGTTGGTGATGCCGGGTACCGTGCGGATGGCCTCGCCGAACGTGGTCACACCCCGATCCTCGATCAGCTCTCGCGTCACGGTCTGGATGGAAAACGGGGTTTGCTGAACCGGCGTATCGCTCTTGTTTGCGGTCGGCGCCACTGTCGCTCGATAACCCTGCTCTCGCGTGCCGACCACCTCGATGGTCTCTAGCTCGATGGGCTCGGATTCTGCCTGGGCGTGAGCGGTTAAGGTGCAGAGTGAAATCGCACCGGCGATTGTTAAACGTCGGCTGAAGGCTTTGGTAAAGGTCATTTTATTTTTTGTGTCAGCAAGCGGACACATGACTGTGCCCGAGGATTTAGGGATGCGAACAACATACGTTATATCATATCGTTTAACTAATTATTGTGGAGTTGTCGTGTTGCTGAGTCCCGCCAACGATGCCTCTAGCCACTAAAAGCGTGCACGGCGGGCGCTCTAGTTATTCGATTACGGACTCCGAGATGGTCATAAACGCCACCAACTTCTGGAGCAGGCCAACCGCGGATCTATGGCCCCTCTCTCTTCGAGCTAGATTAGCGCCTGGCTGCTCAGCAATAACGTAATCCATCGTGCTACACCGACGCTGGCCGGCAGCGACCAAGCCTCTCCGTAGCAGTCGGAAGCCAAATTTATAAGGAGAACTTTTCGTAAAATTCGCCTACAAAATTTGTATCAGTACTCAACCTGCAGGAGCACAAAATGGCTGCACGGAAATACCCAAGTGGCTTAAAGGATAAGTTCGTGGTGCGCATGCCTGATGGGATGCGTGCAAAGGTCGCTCAACTCGCTGGCGAAAGCGAAGTAAGCATGAACAGCGAAATCGTCGAAGCCATTGAGGCGCACCTTGAAATCCACGCAAGGCAGAGTCTGCTGATAGACGCTCTTCAAGCACAGCAGATCGAGTCTCAACCAGAACAACCCAAGCCGAACATCAAGCCAACGGCTGAAGACCTCGACTACCTCGACGGGCTGAAAAATACCAAGCGCTGAGCCGACGAATTGCCCTCGACCCATTTCATGGCCTAACCTAGAATAACTGTATATACATACAGCTTAGCTATGGTGCGGCCATGCATTATGAAGTCCTCCCTCTGTTCGAACGCGGCAAGCGCAAGCCTAAGAAAGCCTACAGCTCCGAGCCCCGGTTGAGGGCTGATGTACGAATTGAGGAAGCGCTGGAGACGCCTTTCGGGCGCCGGTCAAGCATTGCCATTACCGTCCCATCTGCTCAAGGTGGTAATCCCTTACCCCAGCTCTATGAGGCTCGTATCGGCGGCATGGCGATACTCGCCCTCACCATTGAGGGCGTGGAGTTCGTTGATGGCGTTATGTACCAGCAGGAATGGCACTGCCGAGAACCTGAACACAAGATCCAGGTGCCCTGGACACTCTGCCCCCGTGGCCCGCTGGACGAACTGCTGTGAACAACGCGCCCTTATTACGCAGCGTCTAGAGGGCATCACGCGGCCGCCCTTAAGATTGTCATGAGGGCTACCGGTGCCCTCTTCGTTTCGCCAGCGACATCTTCCGCGCCACACATCGCGTGCGGAGCCTTAGATAAGGCCGGCCGGGCCCTTGTGGCCATTCAACCAGGCCACCAGCTCGGCCGGCGATAATGGCTTGGCAAAATAGTATCCCTGGCCCTGCTGACAACCCCAGCCGCGCAGCAGATGGTAGTGCAGTTCGGTTTCAATGCCTTCGGCCACGACCGTCAGACGCAGATCCTTCACCAGGCTGATCAGGCCGCGGATAATGTGCCAGTCGCTGTTACCCGGTTGGAGGTCGGCCAGCAGCGAGCGGTCGAGCTTTACGCTGGTGGCAGGAATCTGCCGTAGGTAGGACCAGTTGCTGTAGCCGCTGCCGAAGTCATCGATGCCAATGGCCACCCCCAGGTCACGAAAGCGTTGCAGCTGCGCTTGCACGGCTGGGAAATCGGTTACCAATACGCTTTCAGTGAACTCGAGTTCGATGTGCTGAGGCGCCACGTCGAAGTCGCGCAGCGCCTGAACCAGCTCATCGAACAGCAGGCCATCGGTCAAGTCCAGGGCCGACACGTTCAGCGATGTGGTCATTTCCAGCCCTTCGCTTGCCCACTGCGCCAACTGCTCGCAGACACGTCGAACGACCCACCGCGTGATGTGCCGGATCGAAGCGGTGGTTTCAGCAAGAGGAATGAATTCGGTGGGACTGATTTCCCCCAGCGTTGGATGCGTCCAGCGCAACAGTGCTTCAACGGCCACGCAGCGATTGCTCGCCAGATCGACCCGTGGTTGGTACACCAGCCTGAACTGGTCCGCAGAGATAAGGGCTGATTCGATGGCGTTGAGCAACTCGGTGCTGCGCCTCAGACTTGAATCGATCGCGGGATCGTAATCGAGCCAGCGACGTTCACTTGCGCGCGCAGCATCAGTGATGCTGGCCATCAGGCGCAGGATATCCATTGGCGCAGCAGCCTCACGATCCAGCTGCAGCACGCTGATCCCCACATCGGGGAACACAGGTACGTCCGCGCTATACAGCGGTCGAGCGAGAGCGTCCACGATGCCACTGAGCAGGCTCTGCATTGACAGCCCCTGCGAGGGCGCAAAGAGGGTTACGAAACCTAATGTGCCTGAGCGGTATAGGCGTGCGCCCTCAGGCAACACCGCCAGCAAGACCTCCTTGACGGCCAGCATGAAGTTAACGAAGAACTCCATTCCCAACGCCTTGACCAATCGATCCATGCCGGACGCGGATAGTGGCTCCACCAGAATGGCAACCCGGCCAGCCCTCGCCGACTCGGTTAGAAGATCTGCTTCGAAGCGTTGCCGGTTTGGCAGGCCTGTTGTCAGGTCATAGAAGTGCTGACGATGGATCGACTCAAGGCGTGCCACGACCACCTTGGCAGCGTCTCGCAACAGAGCCTGGCCCTGCTCGTCCATCGGGCGGTGGGTTTCTCTGTCGATGATGCACAACCTGCCAAGGCTCAGCCCGGGCTGGATAACCAGGGGCGCGCCTGCGTAATAGCGGATGAAAGGGTCACCATTGACCAGCGGGTTACTCGAAAAACGCGGGTCACTGAGAGGGTCGCAGACTTCCAGCACGGCCCCTTCGTCGAGGTTGTGGGCGCAGAACGACATCTCACGCAGTGTGCGCTCTGGCTCCATGCCAACCCGAGCCTTGAAGACCTGGTAGTCGCGCTCGATGATGCTCACGAGCGCAGTAGGTACCCCGAAGTAGGCGGAAATCATTGCGACGACGCTGTTGAGCACAGGATCCGAGCCGATTTCCAGCTCCGACGTCAAACGATCCACTTCGGCCAAACGTGCACGTTCTTCTTGCGGGGTAAGGATGTTGCACGAAGTCATGTTGGCTACTATCAGGAGAGGCGTAAGGGGAAATATAGCGCTGGGTTGTCTAATGTTGCATGGCCGATCCTATCGATGACGCGTCCGGTTGGACAATTGGGCTTTGCCCACATGCCAGATAGATCAAAGCTATAGGCCGCACCTGCATGTTTCCCGCGCAGGCTGAAGCAGGTTGTACAATTAGTCGAAAGGCTCTGTACTGACGTATCGATTGCCCTCGCGCGTTGTCACTCATCCCTGTTGCACATCCGAAATTCCGGATCTGGCCCCTGGAGCCCTATTTGATCAGTATTTTGTCACGGGGCCTGCAGTTGGTTCGCCGCTTGGCGCGCACTCAGCCAAGCAAGCCGACCCGTTATGCGGGCGCAGTCCTTGTCGTGGCGTTCTGCTGCGCGCTGCGTGCACAACTTCCTTTTGCAGCACTACCGTACCTGTTTTTCATTCCCGGCTTGATGTTCATCGGCTTCTGTTTCGGCGTTGGCCCTTCACTGCTAGGTTGCATGTTGTCGGTACTGGCGGCGCACTACTTCTTCATCGGGGCGATCGGCTTCCAGGACGGTTTGACCGCATGGATCAGTAGCGCGAGTTTTGCTCTGGTCACCTTCGGTATGGCTGTCGTCTGCGCGCTTTTCCGCCGAAGCTTGAACGCACTCTCCGACATCAACGAGCGCCTTGAGCATGAGGTCGAACGGCGCACCCTAGAGCGCGATGGCATCTGGAATGTCTCCCCAGACCTGATCTGCACCCTGTCCGAGGGCGGTGAAGTGGTGGCGATGAATCCGGCCTGGCAAACCGAGACCGGCCACACTGAGCAGGTTCTCAAGGACGGAGCGTTTTTCGCTTTTATCTCCCCTTCCCAATTGTTCGACGCCCTGCGCAGCCTGGATCAGCAGCCGATTGCAGAACTCGATACCCAGGGAGCCCGCAGCAATGGTCAGCCGCTGCACCTGAACTGGCGGATCGCACGCCGTGAGGGGTACTACTTCGCGGTCGCCCGGGATATCACGCAACACAAGGAACGCCAGGAAGCCCTGGAGCAAGTCAGGGCGCAGTTGCAGCAAAGTCAGAAGATGGAAGCGGTGGGTCAGTTAACGGGCGGACTGGCGCACGACTTCAACAACCTGCTGACGGTGATCACCAGTAGCCTGGACTTGCTCGACCAGCGCATCGCTCAAGGGCGGCACAGCGAGCTCCCGCGGTACGTTGCGCTGGCCCGCAACGCCTCCGCCCGCGCGGGCTCCCTCACCCACCGCCTACTCGCCTACGCCAGGCGTCAGACATTGGCGAGTACGGTGGTCGACCCGGCATTGCTGATCCAGGACATGAAAGAGCTGATCAGCAGAACGCTGACACCGCGTGTCGAGCTAGAGGTTGCGACACCACAGGAATCCATCTTGTGCTTGTGCGACGCTCATCAGCTTGAAAATGCGCTACTGAATCTGTGCATCAACGCACGCGACGCCATGCCCCAAGGCGGACGATTACGGATAGAGGTCAGCAAGCAGCGCATCGAGCCGGCGCAAGCCACCGAGACGCTAAAAGCAGGTGAATATGCTCGCTTCCAGGTAACGGATACCGGCATGGGTATGCCACAGAGCGTGGTGGAGCGCGCGTTCGATCCATTCTTCACCACCAAGCCATTGGGCTCCGGTACCGGTCTGGGCCTCTCCATGGTGTACGGTTTTACTCGGCAGTCATCCGGCGACGCCCAGATCGAATCGGAGGTGGGAAAAGGCACCAAAGTGAATCTGTTTCTGCCACTTCACTCCGGCACGCCGACCACTGCCAGCCTCGCCGCGCCATCCACTTCGGAAGATGCGGCTCACACGCCGAGCGGTCTAATTCTCGTGGTCGACGATGAGGACGCAATCCGGGATCTCGTCGGCGAGACGCTGGAAGACATGGGCTACCAGGTCGCCAAGGCAGCGACTGCTGCAGAGGCGCTGCAACTGCTTGAGCAACTGCCTGAGATGGGTCTGATGATTACCGACATTGGCCTGCCAGGCGGCATGAGCGGCGATGAGTTAGCCGTAGCCGCGCTGAATGCACGTCCAGCGCTCAAGGTGTTGTTCATTTCTGGCTACGCCGAGAACGCCGTGCCCGCGATTGCCATGAAAAGCGGCCAGACCGAATTGCTACTCAAACCGTTCGCAGTCACGCAATTCAAGCTGATGGTTCAGAAGCTGCTCGCCTAAATGCTCGGAGACTGACGACGGCATTACAACGCAGCACTTCACTCCTCTGGTCGCGTGCTTTCCTCGAGCTGCTTGAGCGCATGGAACAGACTCGCATGCGACAACTCGCCGAGGTGACTGCCCACCTGGCGACCCTCGGCATCGAAAAACAGCGTGGTCGGCAGCGCGCCTGATCCAACGTGTTGGCCCAGCTGGCCGCCCGGATCCAGCAGTACATTGGCCAAGCCCAGCCCTTCAGTAGCAAAGAACCTTGCCACAACCGCGTCACTCTCGCCCTGATTGACGAAGAGAAACGTGATACCTGACAGCTCACGCTGGGCTTTCGCCATGACCGGAATCTCGCGGCGACAGGGCGGACACCAGGTTGCCCAGAGATTGACCACCAGCGGTTTGCCTGCGAAGTCACGCAGCGTTACCCGCTCACCTTGCTCATTGTGAAAACTCAGCTCGGGCAGACGATTGGATTGTTCGACGGTGTGAAGCAGGAACGAGCCGGATACCCAGGTCAGCATCCCTACCGTAATCGCCCAACCAAGTGGCTTGCGCAGCTTGCCGTCGCGCCAGCACATCCACGTGCCGAGACACAGCGCCGCTAGCAGACCCGGCCAGGCGATGAAGCCACCATCACGAATGTCGACTGCTCGCCAGGGCTCGTCGCTGAAATGCTCCAGATACGTGATTACAAATGCGATTCGGGCGACAACCAGCGCAACCAGAAGCAGCCTGAATACCTGCTTCTCTGGGTCAACTTTGCTTTTCCGCCCCAGCCACCAACCGGTAAGGATCGATAGGGCCAGGCTCACCATCAGCACGACGTGCGGCATCGCTAATGCCAGCGGCCCCAGGTTGATAGTCAAGTTCAGCTAACCCCCATCACTCAGCAGATCCGACCTCATATCCGAACTGTCCCTCGAATCGCCCTGGTCAGAAAGCTGGAGAGCTGATCAATCGAATAGGGTTTCTGAAGAAGATCGAAGCCGTAGCTGCCATGTTGTGCAAGCACCTCGCTATAACCGGAAGTCAGCACGACAGGCATCAGTGGATACTGTATGCGGATCGTTTTGCCAAGATCGATGCCGTTCATTCCAGGCATGACGACGTCAGAGAAAACCACGTCGAACTGGTCAGGTTGCTTTGACAGCAGCTCCAGTGCCTCTTCCGCGTTAGTCGCGGTGGATGGCTGGTAACCCAGCTCGACCAGCGCGGTCTGGCAGAACGCACTGATGTCGGGATTATCTTCGACCACCAGCACGCGAGTGGCATGGTCTGTTGCCAGCGGCTCAGGGGTTGGGGGCTTTGCCCTACGAGGCTCGACTCGACTATCTACTCTCGGTAAATACAGAGTAAATGTTGAACCCTCGCCAACTTTGCTCTCGACGATGACTTCCCCGCCCGATTGTTTGGCAAAGCCAAAGACCTGCGATAGCCCGAGTCCAGTGCCCTTGCCGAGCGCTTTGGTCGTGTAAAAAGGCTCGAAGATTAACTCCAGTTGCTCAGGCGCTATACCGGTTCCCGTGTCGGAAACTGATATAGCGACATAGCGACCTTCTGTGGGCGGATGGAGCCGAGCTGCCGGAATTTGATCCGTAGGCGCCACGCGAATCGCGATCCGGCCACTGCCACACAACGCGTCACGGGCGTTGACGGCCATGTTGACCAGGGCGGTATCAAACTGGTCTGAATCGGCATAAACGAAATACGGTGTGTCAGGCGACTCAATATCAATTTTGATACGAGGCCCGCTTAACGTCGCCAGCATTTCTGCAAGCGAGCGGATGTTCTCGCAGGGAGCAAAGACCTCTGGTTTCAGGGCTTGTCGCCGGGCAAATGCGAGCAACTGACCTGTCAGGCGTGACGCGCGATCCACTGTGGTCGAGATTGCTTCGATGTAACGTAAGCGTTTTTCTTCAAGAAGATTGGGGCGCTTTAACAGATCGCAGGAGGATCTGATAATGGTCAGAAGATTGTTAAAGTCATGCGCGACACCGCCGGTTAGCTGGCCGACAGCTTCTATTTTTTGCGCCTGACGCAGGGCGGCTTGAGCCCGTTCAAGCTCAACCTGAGACTTGATTTGCTCGGTGACGTCGTTGGCAAAACAGAAGCCTCCAGCGACGGAGCCGGAGGGATCACGTAAGGGCGTATAAGCGAGTTCATAGCTACGCCTCAAGAGGCTGGGGTCACCGAACTCAGCGGATATCCTAAAAGTCTCGCCACTCAAAACACGCCTCAGTTGTTCGCGTAGGACTAGTGCTTGTTCCGCCGGCAATAGCTCTGGCAATAATTCGCGTCCCTCTAGCGTATAACCGTAGATCGCTCGAAAAGCCTGAGAATAGGCCTCGTTGAAGGCTATAAGGCGGTAATCGGTGTCGAAGATGCAGGTAGGCACTGCATTGGCCTCGATTACATCGCGGTACAAACGTAGCTCTGCGGTACGCTTGGCAACCTGCTTTTCAAGGGAGGCGTTGAAATCGCGCAGCTGGGCCTCGCTCTGCTTCAGTAGCGCTTCAGCGTTTTTCCTGTCCGTGATGTCGGACGCCGCGCCCAGCCAGCCAGTAATTTTTCCGCCTTGGTCAAAGAGCGGTACCGCACGTACCTGTGCCCACCCGACACTTCCGTCGACGCGGTTGACCGGATGTTCGATGCTGTAGGTCGATCTGGTACTGATGGCTCTGGCAATTTCTGCACGCACCGCATCGCGCGCCTCGACAGGGATGTAGTCATTGAGCCAATTGGAATTGTCTGTGTCCGTGTCCGGAATAAAGTTGCCGCCCTTGAGCTGATGGAGCTGAGTCCAATCAGCATTGATCGAGAAACGAACCTCACTCGATGACCGTACTAAGGCGTCCAACCGCTGCTCGCTTTCAGCGAGTGCCAGCGTAGTGTTCACTTGATCGGTCATTTCCCGCGTGTAGCAGAGGACACCACGGATGGATCCCTGATCATCGCGCAGTGGCGAAAATGAATAGCTCCACCACGTTTCTTCTGGCACACCTTCTCGCGCCATGATGATCGGCGCGTAATCGGAACGGATCGACTGCCCTGACAGTGCTTTGCGCATTGAGTCACGCACCGCATCCCACGCGCCTGCCCACAACACCGGCAGTGATTGACCCAACGCTCCTTCCAGGCGAGATCCAAGGAGTGGCCGATAGGCATCGTTGTAGAAGAAGGTCAGCGCCTCCCCCCAAACCAGGTACATGCTCTCCGGTGAATTGAGCATGAGTTCCAGGGCATTGTGCAGGGACTGCGGCCAAGCATCTTGCGAGCCTATCGGTGTCGAAGACCAATCGTGCCGACGAATGAGTTCTCCCGTCTCACCACCTCCGATCAGAAGCCTGTTACCTACTCTGCCCACGGTCTCCTCCCTATGAATTCATGCGATCCAACGAATCCGGCACAAGGCCACCGGCCACTCGAAACGGCGCTGCCATGCGCAGCCACTGTTAGAAGACACGGACTTGGGGCTAATTCTCCAACTCAATTGTCACTTGATCAACGCATGGGGTGGATCATCGACGGTTCAAAATCGAGCCGAGAAGACGACGCGAGGAAATTGCCTGCCAACAACCGGTAGATTTCCTAACACTGATTGCAGGTCCTCTAATGCCCCACACGTACGGTCAACTAATCATCCGGGCCCACTAATTACACGTCTAGCGTAACGCTCAACCTGGACTCCATGCTGAGCCGTCAAGCGTTGGTCTTGGTATGCTCGGCACTGGCAACACGGGATCAACCACTCACCCTGGCTTGAATTTCAACGTAAAGTAAGCCAAATAAATTGTGCAGCTCTCGACCAAAAAAGGTTATCCATGTCCAAAATTGCCGAATTCAAAGCTCTAGAGGCTCAACTCGCCGCTCAACTTTCTCAGCTTGATGCATTGAAAAATGATGGTGGATTGCAACGCGAAATCGAATTTGAGAAAAAACTTCGCTCGCTGATGTCCGATTACGGCGTCAGCCTTGGCGGCATCATTTCTCTACTCGATCCGCAATCTTCCCGGAGCGCCAAGCTCTCATCTCAAACTACCCGGGGCCCGAAGCGAGAGCGCACAATCAAGGTGTACAAAAATCCCGAAACAGGTGAGATCGTTGAGACAAAGGGCGGTAACCACAAGGTGCTCAAAGCTTGGAAAGATCAGCACGGCGCGGAAGCGGTTGAAGGCTGGCTTCAATAAGCTTTTTAAGCTCTTTGGAAGTGAAAAAGCCGGGCATTGCCCGGCTTTTCTTTATCGCAGGTCTAGCACGGCTCAGGAAGCCGTCCTGCAGGACGAACGGAACCGGCAGGTGGCTCGTTGAGAATGGCCCAGAATATCCCGAGGCCCGATATCGCCTTGACGAAATCAGAGAATTCGACAGGTTTGACCACGTAAGCGTTAACTCCTAGACGGTACGCCTCTTCCAGATCCGGCTCCTCCTCCGACGACGTCAGCATCACAATGGGAATACTCTTGAGCTGATCGTCAGCCCGAATAGCCTCGAGTACCTGCAACCCATCAAGCTTAGGGAGTTTCAGATCCAGCAGCACGACTGCAGGATTACCCTCGTGGCGCGCGGCATATTCACCAGTGCGCCTCAGGTAGGCCAATGCCTCTTCTCCATCTCGAACACAGATCACTTCGTTAGAAAGCCGGCTGCGCTCAAGCGCTATCAAAGCGAGCTCTAGGTCGCGTGGATTGTCTTCCACAAGAAGAATCGGTTTGAGCATGTTTTCCTCTCACTTCTGCGTGAGCCAGGTTAGAAGTCGAGTCATCCTGTCTGATGAGTTTTGGGTCAGACCCGAGAGCAGCGTTGCCGTTCCGCAACGGGCTAATGACCAGAAATCGGCTCGAAGGGCTGATCAGCCCACTGGTGATGCGAGTGGATCGGCGCCAGATGTCACCTAGATGCCATAATGCGGCCCCCCAAAAGCCAAGTCTTCGCCATCCATGAATCACGTTTTTTCAGCTTTCGCCCTCTCCGCTCTCCTCATCACCACAGCCTTTGCCAGCGCTCCTTCGACCTTCACCGAAGCGAAAGTCGTGGCCAAGCGGCAGGTTTTCTTCGACCAGGCAGACGGCTCGGTGGGCGATCTGTACTGCGGCTGCAATTGGACGTGGGTGGGTAAGTCGGGCGGCAGAGTCGATGCGAAATCCTGTGGCTATGAGGTCAGGAAACAGGCCACGCGCGCCGAGCGCACCGAGTGGGAACATATCGTCCCTGCCTGGACGTTCGGGCATCAGCGGCAGTGCTGGCAGCAAGGCGGCAGAAAGAACTGCGTCGCAAGTGACCCCGTGTTCCGGGCAATGGAAGCAGATATCTACAACCTCTACCCCTCGGTCGGCGAGGTCAATGGCGATCGCGCGAACTACAACTACGGGATGGTATCAAGCAGCGAGCCGCAGTATGGCGCCTGCTCTACGAGGATCGATTTCAGCAGCCGAACCGCTGAACCGCGAGACGAAGTCAAAGGCCTGGTCGCACGCACAACGTTCTACATGTTTGACCGGTATCGCCTCAACATGTCGCGCCAGCAGCAACAGGTGCTGATGGCCTGGAGCAAGCAGTATCCGGTGACGGATTGGGAGCGCGAGCGGAACGCCCGCATTGAGAAGATCGTCGGACACTCCAACGAGTTCGTGACCGGTGAGCGCATGTGGACGCAAGGCTACAAGCCTACCGGCGATGGCATGTCGAAGGTCGTTAGCGCGAAATCCACACCGTCAGCAAGCGGCAGTGCGGCTATCGAAAGCTCATCGGGTTCTGTGATCGGCAATCGGAACAGCCGTCTCTATCACCTTGCATCCGGATGCCCAGGCTATGGGCAAGTTTCCTCTAAAAATCGCGTTCCATTCGAAACCGAGTCGGACGCCATTGCCGCTGGTTTCCGGAAAGCCGGCAATTGCAAATAGCAGTTCCGATTGGCCGAGGCGTCCATTAAACGAACGGCCTCGACCTGGAGCTTGAGGTTATGCCGAGTCCTTGGGACGTGGGTTCGACGTCCACGGATGAGGCGCCTTCTGAAGTATCAGGCAGCTGGCTTCATAACGACTTTGGTCCAGCCTTTGTCACGGGCGTCAAAGTGCTTGTATGCACTTGGGCCCTCAGCCAGCTTGAGGCGATGGGAGACGATCTGCGATGGCTTGGCACGGTCGTGGTGAATCAGCGCTGCCAGTTGACGGTTGTACGCCTTGACGTTGGCCTGCCCAGTACCGATTGTCTGGCCTTTGAACCAGAACGCACCGAAGTCAAAAGCCATCTTCCCTTCCTTGGCTAGCTCATTTTCAGCACCAGGATCCTGGGGAACGAATAGCCCAACAACACCTATCCCACCAGTTGCTTTGGTTGAGGCGACAAGGTTGTTCATGGTCAGGTGATTCACCTCGTGGCCATGCTTGTCACAGCACTGGTAACCCACGCATTCGCAGCCACGATCCGTGCCTTTGCCATCGGTGTAATTCAGAATTTCATCGACAGCCTTCTGCTCAACGGAATTGATTGGTGTTGCCCCCATCTTTGCAGCCAGCTTCAGACGGTCTGGCTGATCGTCTATGACGAAAACCTGCGACGCGCCTTGGATGATAGCGGCGTGTGCCGCCATCAAGCCCACTGGCCCTGCGCCGTATATGGCGATGGATTCGCCAGGCTGTAGCCCTGCCAACCTAGTGGCATGCCATCCAGTGGGGAAAATATCGGAGAGCATCACATAGTCGTCTTCGCGCTCTTTGGCGTCCTCAGGCAAAACGAGGCAGTTGAAGTCTGCGAAGGGAACTCGCAGCAGCTCGGCCTGGCCGCCATCATAGGTGCCCATTTCAGCAAACCCATAGGCTGCGCCGGCGCTGCCCGGGTTAGCCGTCAAACAATACCCGGTAAGGCCCTTTTCGCAATTTTCGCAAAAGCCGCAGCCGATATTGAACGGCAAGCAGACCATGTCGCCAACTTTGACCCTTTCGACGCCGGCACCCACCTCAATCACCTCGCCAAGGTTTTCGTGACCAAAGACACGGCCTGTTTCAAAGGTGGTGCGGCCTTCGTACATGTGGAGGTCGGAGCCACAGATGTTGGTGGAAGTGACTCGTACTAGGGCGTCGGTGGGCTTTTCAATCTTTGCATCCGGGACGTTTTGTACGCTGACGTCACGTGGTCCGTTGTAGACGATTGCCTTCATGTGGGTTCTCCAAGTTAGTTCAAAGGAGCGCCATACGCGCTTTCGTTGCTACATAGGTTGGTGTTCAGCGCAAAGGAGGCCGTTCAGGAAAATTGCGGCGATTCCTGACCGGTGGTGCCACGGATGATATTGATTCGACACCTGAGGTATCAGCGTCTACTCGAATCCAAGGGGCTGACGGGAGTTGACTATGAAGATCGTGACCGCCACATAGCCGTGCGGAAAGATCAGGGGGAACCTGCGTGGGTAGGATGAACTTTCAAAACCGCTCTTACATCCCATCTTCAACGCGTCGGATGAATCATCAGCCGCACGCTTCCCTTTTTACCTTGATGAGAGGACTGGGTGACCACCATGAGTACTCAACTGGCAGGCAAAAAAGTACTGTTCATCACCTCCAATACGGGCATCGAGCGGGATGAGCTGGTTAAACCGTTTGAAGCGCTCAAGGCGCTGGGTGCTTCGGTCACCCATGGATCAAGTGACGGCGGTACCACCCAGACATTCGTTCAGGACACTGAGAAAGATCGCACGGTCGAGTCTCAGGCTGCGCTGGCCGGGCTCAAAGCGTCGGATTTTGATGCCCTTGTGATTCCAGGCGGTACAGTCAATGCCGATACGCTACGACTGGATGAAAACGCCCAGCGCCTGGCGAAGGAATTCGCCGATGCGGGCAAAGTGATCGCTGCGATTTGTCATGGACCGTGGTTGCTAATCAACGCTGGGGTTATCACTGGCAAGACCCTCACCTCCTACCCCAGCGTCAGACTCGATCTGGAAAATGCCGGTGCTGCTGGTTGGGTAGATGTTGAAGTCAAGCAGTGCCAAGCCAATGGCTGGATCTTGATTACGTCGCGTACCCCCAACGACATCCCGGCGTTCAACGAAGCTATCGTTGCGGCGCTTCAGTTGGCGTGAGGCGCAGATGAGTCAACGACCCCAGCCGACTGGCCACTGGATCAGTGACTGGGGTCTCCAGAGAAGCCTGGTCTTTTTGGGGCCAACCAAGGAAGAATGAAGGCACGGTAGGCGACCATGTGCGGCTAGATAATTCGTTGGATCGATATTTAGTCGCTGTTGATGCTTACGGCCACTGCCTCGGCTTCGATGTCCAGTGATACCAGAACCAGCCGCGCGTCCATCAAACGCTGTCTCTAACACTTTCGAGTCTGAGGCCTGACACTTCCGTTCGCCTAATCTCCCGGCGCATGTGGGAATCCCAGTGGGAGCTGTTCCTTGCTTCATATCCAGCTTAACTTCTGCATCCTGATTTGAGCCTGATTCCCTGCCACTCAGAAAACCACCATGAGATACTAACCCCTGTCATCGCTCGGCCGGCGCGCCTGGCAAGGAGAGGCTGGTTGGGCGGTGATACCCCATCAATGCATCTGACGCTAACGCTCGCTGCGCTCATTAATGGCATGTCTATCGCGCCCTGCTCCGCGATCAGACCTGCGCCGCAGGCGCTCAGTGTCACTGCTTCAATCGCCCACTAAGACCGTTACGGCAATGGTCTTTTCCGTAAATGCGCAATTCCGCCCCGACTTATTTCCTCGAATTCGTAAAAGCTCAAAAGCGGTATTACGGATTTACAGAAATCCGTGCCTACGGTTCTGCGGATTTACCGAGAACCTTGAATCCGTAACTCCACAGCTACGTGCCGTTGCGTTTTTACGGCCGCGGATTTTCCGACTCGGCCACTATTGATCCCACTCCTGTCTAGCTTCTGACTGTTCGCGCATCAATAGCCACATCCTTTGCGCTCGAAACCGCCATGACCCAATCCGGCATGATCACATGCGCTTGCTGACGCAGCCTGCAGCTCCCAACTTCATCGGAGGATGCATTGTGTCGCACGTAGCAGAACCCAACCGCAGTGACCGGCGTGCAGATTTTGATCTCAAGCGTTTGTGCAAAGCAGGTCCTCACTCTCACGCTCTGAAACCCGCATCAGATGAGCGCCAGCCTGAAGCAGGCACGACCAATCAAATGGCGGGATATCTCACCAACAACGAAGCAGCAGCCTACCTACGCCTTTCACCACGCACGCTTGAGAAACTGCGCATCACCGGCGGCGGACCTCGTTTTCACAAGTTTGGCCGGCGGGTCATGTATGCACTCATAGACGTAGAGGCATGGGCCAGCGAACGCAGTTTCGAGACCACCTTCGACCCTGAATACGTAAGCCGTCATCCAGGAGCGCATCGCGATGATCTCTGAGGTGGTTTTACATGAGCAATTCTCCGCTCGCGCAAGGCGAGCAGATGGACATGTTTCGTGCCCTGCCCGGCGATATGGCTCCGAGAGATGCACAAGATCTGATGGCGCACCCGTTCTTCTCGCTGGCCAAGTCAAGGCGGACGGTACCCATCAACTTTCATGCGGGATCGGTGACCGTTCACGTCGAGGGGACGCTGGAGCACGGCATCGCCACCATCTGGGATGCCGATATTCTGATCTGGGCTGCCAGCCAAATCGTCGAAGCCCGCGATGCCGGTATACCAACGTCCCGGCTTATGAGGGCAACGCCTTACGAGATATTACGCTTCATCGGCCGCGGCAGCTCATCGCGCGACTATCAGCGCCTGAAGGCAGCGCTCGATCGCCTGCAATCAACCAGCGTGGCGACCTCTATCCGGGAGATAACGGGTCGACGGCTGCACCGGTTTTCGTGGATCAACGAATGGAAAGAGCTGACTGCCACGGATGGTCGCCCTATGGGTATCGAGCTGATCCTTGCCGACTGGTTTTACAGCGGCGTCCTGGATCAGGCGTTGGTGCTGACGATCGATCCGGCCTACTTCCGTCTCAAAGGCGGCATAGAGCGCTGGATGTACCGCCTGGTGCGCAAGCATGCGGGCCGGCAAGAAGACGGCTGGCAGTTCGACTTCCGGCACTTGCATCGCAAGTCGGGAAGCACGGCACGTTACTCGGACTTTGCTCTGGATCTGCGAGCCTTGGTAGCTCGACAGTCACTGCCTGGCTATCAGTTGGAGATCGTCAGTCTCCCCCCCTCCACCGAGATCCTCGCCTTCAAGCCCGTGCCGCAAACGGCACGGGGATAACCTGCGCAAAAGCTGTGAAACCCTTCGTGCTATCAGGCGCAAGCAGGCTCGTGCTATCAGGCGCACGACTATCGTGCTATCAGGCGCAACGAATCCGCTACAGCCCACGTCCTGCGGGGCTTTGCACGCCCCTTAACTTAACTAACTTAAAAGCTCTAACTTTTTGTTGTAGGGCACCCTGGGCGAGAGGAAATAGCGCCGCATCGCGTAAGGGCATCAGGGAGGTAGGCGCATGATTCTTGCTCTGCTCAATCAAAAAGGCGGTGTGGGCAAAACCACACTGGCCACACATGTTGCGGGCGAATTGGCGCTTCGCGGCTATCACGTTCTGTTGCTGGACGCAGACCCTCAAGGCTCGTCTCTGGACTGGACACAGCGACGCAGCCAGCAGGGATATCCCAGGCTCTTCAGCACCGTAGGTCTTGCGCGAGAAACACTGCATCAAGAAGTGCCTGAGCTGGCCAAGCGCGCCGATCACGTGATCATTGACGGGCCACCTAGAATCGCCGCCCTCGCCCGCTCTGCGTTGCTTGCCGCTGACCGCGTATTGATCCCTGTTCAACCAAGCCCCTACGACCTCTGGGCCAGCGCCGAGATGCTCAATCTGATTCGAGAAGCACAGGTCTTTCGTCCCGCGCTTCACGCAGCGTTTGTCATCAATCGGCGCGTCAGTACCACGATCATCGGAAGGGAAGCTCGCAGTGCGCTTGCCGAACAATCGTTGCCCGCTATGCAGGCCGAAATCCGTCAACGCATCGCGTTCGCCGAGAGCGTGGCAGCTGGTCGGCTGGTACGTGAACTATCGGCAGACAGCATCGCCGCGCGCGAGATCAGTGCCTTGGTCGATGAGCTTTTGAGGAGTCCGTCATGAGTAACAAACGTATCGCTATAGGCGCTCGGCCTTTGGCCAACCCGGATGCGGAAGCGTGGATTGTGCAAGGCTCACTGGATGACATCGTCAACGCCAGACCTTACAGCGCACGCCTGACATTGGACATCACGCCAGCCCTTCGCACGCGCATCAAACGGACTGCGTTTGATCGCGGCATCACGATGGCAGCAATGCTGCGCGATGTGCTGGAGGATGCCTTTCCGGAGGGCTCATCGTGACCCGGCGAGCAATTGCGCTATTGCTGCTCTCAGGAGCTGCGTTCATTGCGCTCGGTTACGCGTCCCTCGGCCGCCCTCATCCCATGCTGGTCTACAACGCGTCAACGAGTGTTCCTAAGGGTTGGTACCGCATCAATGCGGCAAGCCCCTTCAAACCTGGCGACTGGGTGCTCGTTCGGCTGCCCGCGAACGCTTCGACACTCGCGATGCAACGCGGCTACTTACCGACGACGGTTCCATTACTGAAACCGGTGGCAGCGGTCGCACCGCAACGAGTGTGCGTGGAGCAACGGAACGTAATCGTCGACGGCAGGGTTGTTGCCAGACAGTTGCGCCACGATCGGCTCGGTAGACCGCTGCCTGCTTGGCACGCATGTCGGCGGCTGTCTGAAGATGAACTGCTCCTGCTCAGCACTTCAAGCGCTGAGTCATTTGATAGCCGCTACTTCGGCCCCGTCCGTATCAATGCGGTGATCGGACGTGCGTTGCCATTGCGACAGCCGAAACACCAATGAGCGCGATCACCAGGTGTCGGTCGCTGGCCTCTGCTGACCCATGGCTAGGCCTCGGCACTGCATGCGGATCGAGCGCCTCATTGGGGTAAATGTTAGCGGGGACATGACGAAAATACCGGGTAAGAGCAGAGGGCAAGATAAAAGAGCGCAGCACTACGTTTGCGCATGAGGCCAGCCTGTACGAGGGGTATGCGCGGCACTGCCAGTGCGCGCTGAGGTGTCATCAATGGTGCTAAGCGCCAGTGATCAAGGAGTCGACGCGAGTTTCGTTCACTCTGGAGGATCCTTCAGGATGGAAAAAGAAGTAGGAGAAAACCATGAGGCGGGCTTTCGCCTGCGACCAGGAAAGGTCAAACAAGGGGATCAGCGCTTCATCAATCAGGTACTGCGACAAACAAATAAAGCCGGGTTCGGCAGTGGCGGTAAATCTGGCCACCAGCCGGGCGCTCGGCTTGGTCGAGGTCATGTTGCTGCGCGTTTCAGCGCTGAGCAGCTATCGCCCCTGGCTCGCCGCGTAGCCATCAAGACCCGGTTGGTGAATTTGCAGCGCGCAGGCAAGCATTCTACTCGGAGCCACTTGCGCTACATCGAGCGCGCCGGTGTGAGTCGCGAGGGTGAGCCGGGCCAGGCTTATGGCCCACAAACGGATCTGGCCGACCTTGAAGCATTCGAGATAAGAGGCCGAGACGACCGGCATCAATTCCGCTTCATCGTCTCTGGGGAGGATGCTGAACAGCTTGACGACTTGCGCACCTATACCCGCCATCTGATGAGTCGGGTGGAAGCCGACTTAGGCACCCGCCTTGAATGGGTAGCCGTCGACCACTGGAACACAGATAACCCCCATACGCACATCGTCCTACGTGGTAAGGACGACACAGGTAAAGATCTGGTAATCGCCCGCGATTACATCGCAACAGGCATGCGCAATCGAGCTGCTGAGCTCGCGACGGAATGGCTTGGCCCTCGGACTGAACTGGAAATTCAGCGTGGACTGCAGCGCGAGGTGACACAGGATCGTTGGACGAGTCTCGATCGCATGATCACTCGTGAGTGCCAGGCTGGGGTCTTGCCGATTAAGGCGTTAGCCGGCCATGACAATCGACAGATGTTGCTGGGCCGCCTGCAGCACCTCGAGCAACTGGGTTTGGCACACCAGAGCGGTAATACGAAATGGGTTCTGCACCAGGACGCGCAACGCACGTTACGCGCGATGGGCGAACGCGGCGATATTGTTCGAACGATGCAGCGTGCCATGAGTGGCATCACCCGCGAGTTGTCAATATTTCAACCCGACGTGGGCAATCACGAGGTGACGGGCCGGGTCGTAGCCAAAGGATTAGCAGACGAGCTCAACGACCGTGGCTACCTGATCGTCGATGGGCTGGACGGCAAGGCCCACTATCTCCAGCTCCCTCCACGTGAGGAGTTGGCCACGTATCCAATCGGCGCAGTGGTGCAAACTCGCACTCTCAACGAACCACGAGCAATCGACTCCTCCATTAGCCAATTGGCCCAAGCAGGTGTTTACAGCGCAGAACATCACCGAACCTTGATTCGGACCGGAGGTAACCACTCGCAAGATCCAGACGCGATAGTCGAGCGGCATGTTAGGCGTCTGGAAGCCCTGTGTCGGGCTGGTATCGCACAGCGCGTTGGCGAGGGGCTGTGGCAGGTGCCTAAAGACTTGCTAGAACGCGGCCATCAGTACGACAAATCCGTCGCAGGGGGCACAGCCGTTGAACTGCGTACACCACTGCCTATCGAGCGGCAGCTGCGCACAGTCGGAGCCACCTGGCTCGATGAGCAACTGATCAGCCGTCGGAAAGATATCGCATCAACCGGGTTCGGAAAGGAAGTGCGGGATGCTCTTGAACGGCGCTCTGACTTCTTGGTTGAACAAGGACTCGCAAAGCGCGAGGGGCAGCGCTTGATGCTTACTCGCAACCTGCTCGCCACTTTACGCGACCGGGAGCTGACTGCGGCCGCACGTGAGGTATCAAAGAACACCGGCTTGCAGTATCGCGTCCCAGTCGACGGTGAACGTGTTAGTGGCGTTTACCGGCGCAGCCTGCAGTTAGCCAGTGGCCGCTATGCGCTGCTAGAGGACGGCGCGGGCTTCTGCCTAGTGCCATGGAAGCCTGTAATCGACAAGCGACTTGGCCAGAACTTATCAGCAGTGATGCGAGGCAACAGCGTGTCATGGCAGATCGGCCGCCAGCGTGGACCCGCTATCGGCTAAGGCCACTAAGGACTGGGCAGTCTCTTCCTTCAACCACTGTTCAAAAACATTGCTTTGCGGCTCACCTTCCTTTGCTGCGTAGTAAACCAGGCGTAAGTGTCTGTCTTCATCGATGGTGAGTGTGGTGTGCTCGAATTCCACCTCACCCACGCCCTGGATCCGCAGGTAACGAATGCCCTGACAGGGTCCGTGAATATCCTGTTGCCGCCACCACGACTTGAAATCCGGAGAGACTTTTTCCAGGTTTTTGACCAGCGCTACGATGTCCGCATCTTGAGTGGCACGAACGAAGTCGCGACGAAAACTGGACAGCATCTGGAGCGCCTGTTGGTCCCACGGCTGAAACAGTTCACGCATGGCAGGACAGGCGAACAACAACCAAAGGAGGTTGCGCTGTTCGGCAGGATGGCATGACAGATCGAATACCCGATCTGCGGCACCGTTCCACGCCAGCACATCCCAGCGCAGGTTGAGCACGTAAGCAGGCCGAGATGGTAGGTCAGACATCAGCCTGTGGATCAACGGCGGAACCACACACCAAGTACGCCCAGGTTCCGGGGGTAGGCGCTGGTGCGCTAACAAGAACAGGTGACGCCGCTCGGTCGCATCGAGCTTGAGCGTACGTGACAGGTTGTCCAGGAAAGTAGCTGACACGCTGATGTCTCGGCCCTGCTCCAGCCAGGTATACCAAGACAAACCCACTCCCGCCAAAGCGGCCACTTCTTCACGGCGCAAGCCAGGTGTCCGCCTACGCCCGCCGGCACTCAATCCAACATCTGCTGGCGACAACCGTTCACGCCTGCTGCGAAGAAACTCGGCCAACTCCAGTCGCGTGCGCTCAAGGGTGCGGGGTGCGCTCATCCGATTACCTCCAGTAATAGCATAAACAGTCAAATTGTAACCCCCATAAATCCGAAGAAGAATACCTCGACCTGGCCGCAATAACTCGAGCTAGGGGCTTTTGCTTGATGAGGAAACGCACGTCGACGGGCATTACTTGCAAAGGAGATATACGGATGTACCAGGCACTTCTTCAAAAACAACTTGAGACCCTAAAGTCATCGAACCAATACCGCACCTTCACGACGCTCAGTCGCATTTGCGGTCAATATCCACTTGCCCGTCTTGAGGATGGCAGCAAGGAACCCGTGGTGGTTTGGTGCAGCAACGACTACCTCGGAATGTCCCAGCACCCCGCCGTGCGTGGACAGATGCACAAGGCATTAGATGCCTACGGGGCTGGTTCAGGTGGCTCACGCAATATTGGCGGATCACACGAGGTGTATACCCGCCTGGAAGCCAGTCTGGCGGAGTGGCACGGAAAGGAAGCTGCGCTGGTATTCCCCACCGGTTTCGGATCCAACGACACGACGCTTCAATGTTTACTGCGGCGCATTCCGGACTGCGTCGTGATCAGCGATGAGCTAAATCACGCCTCTATCGTCAACGGTATTCGCTCGACACCCAACGAACGCAAAATCTTTCGCCACAACGATGTAGAAGATCTTGAGTTGATCCTTGCCGGTTACCCATCGAATCGGCCGAAAATCGTGGTGTTCGAGTCGGTGTACTCAATGGATGGCGACATTGCTCCCATCGCCGAGATTATCAGTGTCGCCAAACGTCATAACGCCCTTACCTATCTAGATGAAGTGCACGCGGTGGGCATGTATGGGCCACGAGGTGCCGGGGTTGCCGCAGAACTTGGCGTGGCGGATCAGGTTGATGTCATCCAGGGCACAATGGCCAAAGCCATAGGCGTCATCGGTGGCTACATAGCTGCCAGCCAAATCATCATTGATTCAGTTCGCTCGTTTGCTACCGGCTTCATCTTCACCACCTCGCTACCGCCCGCAGTCACCGCTGGCTGCTTGGCGAGTGTGGAACACCTTAAGGCAAGTAGCGCGGAGCGTGAACGCCTGCACGCCCAAACTGCCTTGCTACGTGAGCGTCTCAAGCACTACGACATACCGGTGATGCCGTGTTCACAAACGCACGTGCTCCCGGTGTTGGTTGGCGAAGCAACACGGTGCAAGGCAGCGGCGGAACGCCTGCTGCGCAAGCATGGTGTTTACCTACAGCCGATCAACTTTCCGTCTGTGCCGGTCGGCACTGAACGCTTCCGCGTCAATGCGACACCCGATCACAGCGAAGAACAGATCGAGCATCTAGCCATTTCGCTTCGCGAGACCTTCGATCATTTCACCATCCCCCTGGCATCGCAGGCCTTTGGTACGGAGATGGCCTGACATGCAACAGCCTCTTTTCATCGTGAGACCTGCGAGCACGGCCGATCTGGCCTGTTTAGTGGAGCTGCGTGCGCAGCTCATTGAAGGAACCAACGCAAGCTACTCGAGCAAAACACCTGAAGACTCAACCCGCTGGCGGGCGGCCTATCGTAGCTGGCTTAGCAGCCATTTGAGCGAGAGCGATAGCGTCCAGATAGTAGCGGCTGAACACAAGCTGTCCGGCCAGGTACTGGGCTGCGCGACGGCCATCATTGACCAGCGTGCGCCTGCCCCCAGCTGCCTCAATGGCTTGTCCGGTTGGGTGCAATCGGTGGTGGTCGAGTCTCAGTGGCGCAATCTCGGCATTGCTCGGCAGATGATGCAGCACCTGCTCCGGTGGTTTGCCAACCGTGGCGTTACGGCAGTGGTACTGCAAAGCACCAAGGTCGCTGACTCCCTGTACCAGGATTTGGGTTTTATCAGGAGTGACGAGAGCCTGATGATCCGTCAGGAGACCTTGCCATGAAGATCTTGATCATAGGTTTAGGCTACGCCGGCAACCGCTACCGCCGAGCCTTCGAACACATCGCCACCAGCACAGGTATACCGGTGAGGTTGGCGTATGTCAGTCGCCAGAAAAGAACAGCCGACCTGCCCTACTACGACTGCGTCAGTCGAGCGGTGACCGAGTTTTCCCCAGAGATCGTGGTGATCAGCGTTAACGATCACAGCCATGCCCCGGTTTTGCAGCAGTTGGCCGGATACCAGGGATTCGTCATTTGCGAGAAACCGCTGGCGACACCCGATGACGACCTAGATGCCATTTCAGATGCGATGCGAGATGTCAGCGGCTTCGCCCTAGACCTGGTTGAACGTTATTCGGACGCCTGCCGGCAACTACGAGAGTGGGTCGAGCGGCACAACTGGGAACTGGTGCGGGCCAGCTTTCACTGGGGCAAAGATCGCATCAATGACTACCGGCCTACCTGCGGCGTAATCAGCGAAGCGATCCATGCGCTGGATCTGCTCAGTTGGATTTCCCCCCGTGCCGGCCAGGTGGAGTTGCACGGAATACAGGGCGTGCGCTCCGACTTTTCAATCTCGGGCACCAATGTGCTCGACAGCGTGCAGCTCACTGCAAGCATGGGCGAGGCGCGGGTTACAGGCTTCAGCAGCTTCGTAAATATCGTCCGCCAACGAACCGTGGATTTCAGTTTCGTGGATCACCGCTCGCAATTGATCCATGCGCGGCTGGTGCTCGACACACCGTGCTGGGACCACGACCAATTACGAATCTGGACGCGTAATGCCGACGGATCTGAAGCTCTTCTGCACACGTTCACCACCGCTCCCGACACGCCGGGACTGGAGACCCTGCACAAGCTGTCGAGGTTGTGTCTGCAAGTCGTGCGCGCTGTGAGCATGAAGGAGCCTCCGCGACAAGGCTTTGCAGATTTGAGCACCGCCCTGGCTCTCCAGCGCTTGCTCAACACCATAGAAATCGAAGCGAAAACGGCTCCGCCGGCCCGTTATGTCCGAGGCGGTAAACGCGCGTTGCTGGCGGAAGACAGCAACCTCGAAATTCTTGGCTGAACGTATTTTCAAGGAGCAAGACGATGTGTGGAATAGCAGGTTGGCTTTCGTACGGCCAAAACATGGAAACACAGCGGATCACCCTACAACGCATGACCGACACAATGGCCCGACGCGGTCCGGATGCCGGTGGGCTATGGATCGACGGGCCAGTAGGCCTTGGTCACCGCCGTTTGTCAGTCATTGATCTGGAAGGTGGTCGCCAGCCGATGGTAGCGATCCATGGTGGTCCCCATGAAGTAGCCGCCATCACTTACAGTGGCGAGGCCTACAACTACCGCGTGCTACGCGCGGAGTTGCAACGCCTTGGACATCGCTTCGAAAGTGTCAGTGATACTGAGGTAGTACTACGGGCATACGTCGAATGGGGCGAAGCCTTCGTCGAGCGACTCAACGGCATGTATGCATTTGCCATCTGGGATCGGCGTACGCAGGAGCTGCTGCTGATACGGGACCGGATGGGCGTCAAGCCGTTGTATTACTACCCGACCCAGGATGGCGTTATCTTCGGCTCTGAACCGAAGGCATTGCTCGCCAATCCGCTCCTGCCACGCAAAGTGCGCGCAGATGGCCTGCGCGAGATCTTGGAAATGGTAAAGACGCCAGGTCACGCCGTCTTTGACGGTATGCGTGAAGTGTTGCCAGGCGAGATCGTACGCGTTAACCGACAGGGTGTGAGCCGACGCCAATATTGGAAATTGGAAGCGCGCGAGCACAGCGATTCTCTGGACAGCACCATTCGCCATACCCGTGACTTACTTGAAGACATCATCGACAACCAGATCGTCGCTGACGTACCACTGTGCAGCCTGCTGTCCGGCGGGCTCGACTCGTCAATCATCACTGCACTGGCCTCCCAAAAACTCCAGGCTGCCGGAAAGGAGAACATCCGCTCTTTCTCTGTCGACTTCACAGAACATGGCAACGGCTTCACTGGCGATGCGGTACGCGGCACACCCGATGCGCCTTTTGTGCGCGACTTGGTGGAGAAGATTCATTCCAGCCATCAGGAGATCATCCTCAACAGTGACGAGTTGGCCGATCCAGCGTTACGCGCTCAGATTGTCAGGGCATTAGATCTGCCACCAGCTTTCTGGGGTGACATGTGGCCGTCGCTCTACCGGCTATTCGAGGAGGTACGCAAACACTCGACCGTTGCTCTCTCTGGTGAGAGCGCAGACGAGGTATTCGGCGGCTATCGCTGGTTTCACGACCCAGAAGCTATTCAGGCGGACACATTCCCTTGGCTGACTTCGGTGACCGGCAAGTACTTTGACGGCAAACCCTTGTTCGACCCAAGCCTTCTGCACCGTCTGGACATGGGGAGTTTCCTGCGTGACAGCTACGCCCAGGCTATCGCAGAAGCCCCGGTACTACCCGGGGAAAGCGCGCAGGACGTACGCATGAGACAGATGAGCTACGTAAACCTGACCCGGTTCGTACAGACCCTGCTCGACCGAAAGGATCGTATGAGCATGGCCGTCGGCCTTGAGGTAAGGGTGCCCTTCTGTGATCACCGTCTCGTGGAGTATGCCTTCAACATCCCTTGGGCGATGAAAGCCTTCGATGGTCGAGAAAAGAGCATTTTGCGTGCTGCGACACGCGACCTGCTGCCCGCATCAATCAGCGATCGCGTTAAGAGCCCCTATCCCTCAACTCAAGACCCTGCTTATGAACTGGCGCTTCGTGAAGCGCTCGCAGCTGTTCACGCTAATCGCAACGCACCGGTGACGCCGTTGCTTGACGATGCGCAGGTCCAGCGAGCGTTGGCCAAGCCGCTAGGCACCATCTCTCCCATGTACGAACGCATGGGCATGGAGCTGGCGGTCGGCCTCAATACCTGGCTAACCGAGTACGAGGTCAGCCTCGAACTTTAGCCCCGAACCGGTTACGGCTCTGGACGGGGCCGTAGCCACTCCTTTTGAGTCCAAGTGCGCCACGTGGCGCTATCGAGTATGAGTATGCCTACTCCGAACCAGTCACCCATTTATCTCATCGCCTTGGGGGCTTTCGCCCTCGGAATGGCTTCCTATGTCACCGCCGGCTTGATCCCGATGATCGAGGATTCCTTTGCGGTCTCCGTTGCGGTTGCGGCCCAGTTGGTCACGTCGTTTACCCTGGCTTACGGCCTAGGCTCACCGATATTTGTGGCGTTGACGCCACCACACCGCCAACGCACCGGCCTGTTGGTTGCACTGGGCATTTTTGTGATCGCTAACGTAGCAAGCGCGCTGTCTGAGAGTTTCACCGTGCTGATGATCTGGCGCGCGGTTGCGGGGATCGGCGCAGGCGTCTACCTAGCAATGGGGATTGGGGCGGCCGCAGCAGTCTCCACTCCGGAGCGGCGCGGTAAGGCCATCGCCATCATCATGGGTGGTATGGCAAGCGGCGTCGTGCTCGGCGTCCCCCTCAGCCTGCTCATCGCCGAACGACTGGGATGGGAAGCCGCGCTCTGGCTGGTCAGCGTTCTTGGACTAATCGCTTTCATCGGCTTGCTACTGAAACTCCCTGCCCTGCCCGCGGCAGCATCCAGTTCCTTGAGTCAGAAGTTCGCGATCCTGGGAGATGGCCACGTGGCAGTCATCTTGCTGGTTTCGCTGCTGGCGGCCATAGCTAGTCTGGGCATGTACACCTTCATCGCACCGTTGCTGGCTGACCCGAACTACGGGGCAGTTAGTTCAATCACGCCCTACCTGTGGGTATGGGGAATCGGTGGTGTATTAGGCAGCTTCCTGGTCGGACCGTTAGTAGACCGTTTCAAAGGTTCATTGCTCACCTTTGCCATCATGGTGATCCTGGCTGTCTCGCTGTTTGCACTCCCCTTCGCGGCCGCGCTGAGTTCCTGGCTGGTGATGCTGCCAATTGTCATATGGGGGGCAGTCGGCTGGGCCCTGCAAGTGCCGCAAAACAATGAGCTCATTCTGGCGCGCCAAGCACACGGCGATGACAACCTCGCGATTGCTCTGAATGAGTCAGCGTTATATCTCGGCAGCGCGATTGGCGCAGCAGCAGGCGGCTTTGTATTGCTCCTGCAAATGCCAACCTGGACGCTGGCCGCATGCGCCGGTGCGGTAGCCAGCTTGGGCGCCCTGCTGCAAATCATCAATCTACGTCGGCGCAACAGTGCCGTGGTCGGCGTGCCCCCTCATCAAAGCTGATAAACCATAAAGGAGGTTTGGCCGTGGAGCTGCGCCATCTTCGCTGTTTCATCGCCGTCGCAGAGGAATTGCACTTCGCTCGCGCAGCCGCGCGTCTGCACATCGAGCAGTCTCCACTCTCCAGGATCATCAAGGAGCTGGAGTATCGCCTTGGCGTGCAGCTGTTCGAGCGCACGACACGTCGCACGCGCCTGACCTGGGCTGGAGAAGTATTACTCGAAGAGGCTCGACGCATTTTTGCAGTTGTCGAGCAGGCTCAGGCTAGCGTCAGAAGTGCAGCGGCGGGTTTTCGAGGCCGAATTCGCGTTGCACTGTCTGACGGTATCCCCCAGACCCGACTCGCGGCACTGTTGGCGCAGTGCCGCGAGGAGGAGCCAGAAGTTGAGATCTGTCTGTCCGAAGTCGCTGTCAGCGAGCAGCTCAAAGGACTCGATGACGGACTTTTTGACGTGGGCTTGGCGCAGTACGAAGAGGTTGGTGAGGGGCTAATTGCCGAGCCAGTGTGGTTCGATCCTGTGGTTGTGACCGTCCCCTCACGCCACCCGTTGCTGACCTACAAGCGCATTCCACTAGAAGAGGTCGTGCGATACCCATTAGTGCTCTGTGATCCCAAGGTCTGCGAAGGATTCTGGAACCAGCTGCAGCGAATACTGGCAACAGTGGACACCCAGCTAACGATTGCTGATCAGGTGCCTACCCTGGATCTTATGATGGCATTGGTGGCTGCTGGATATGGACTTGGTTTCTCCAGTCAGGCTCGTATCACTGAGCTCAATAACCCTGACGTTGTTGCTAGGCCCCTTGCTGGTTGCCCCGCACTGCTGACCACATACCTGATCCGCCCCCGGAGGGAACCGGCCGAGCAATTAGCCCGCTTCATGAACCGAGTTAACCCGTCCGAAACTCGAACCACCCTCCCGCAACAGGAGACCGCCTGATGAACAAAATCATGCTGCTTTACGTTTGTGTTAACTGCATGCGAAAAGCCACTGCCGTTCGAGTCGGCGGAAGTGCTTGCGGAAAACTGTGCGCGCCTCGAGGAGCTAAACCAACTCTGTAAAAGTGACCGCGACAGAGTGGGCAACGTTCAGTGCAACGAAGTCACCAAAGTTGCATTATCACCAAGCACCGTGACTCGCGAGTTAATCGCTCAAGCGCTTCATGCTGCTGCAACGACCACCTCTCAATCACCGTCTCGTGTTAGCACCTAAAGGCCGCGTCATTGACGAAATCACCGAACGCCTGCCAGCGCACCGCTTCTCGAGCTAGGCGGGCAAGATAGTCGACTTCAAAAACGACGGTTTCCCGGATTCTCTCGCCAGCGTGATTCAGGTGCCGGGATTCGTACCGCTGCATCTGAGGCTTGGCAGAACGACGCCAAGGGCTTCTTCAAGGACGTAACGCTTGATGCAGTACCAGACATTCCCGTTGGTCGAAGCTCGAGCATGGGCTCTGGCGACCTTGATGGCCAGGGCAAGACCGACATTTTCATTGGCGGCTGGGGCGCACAAGCCAGGCTGCTGCTTACCGATAAACAAGGCAATCAGGAAGGCCTGCCCGGGCAGCAAAGATTGGCACCAGCTCGTAGCAAAGACCGCAACTAGAGCGTGTGACTTTATCCTCTTACCTGCGCATCGCCTCGCACGTCCGTGGCAGAACCTGTCCAAGCTCAGAAATCGTCAGGCGCTCATGACCGTCCACCTGGAGTGCCGTGGCATTGAGCTCGGCGCCAAGACCTTGATGTAGCCCAGTTAAAGCACTTCATCAATAATTTTTGGAATTTCACTGTGCGAACTCAAGCTCAGCGCGACGAAACTCCCGAAAAATGTCGCTCCTGTTATAGCAACGCCTGCTGGCACAGCCGACCATACGGCAAAGCCAAACTTCTTGAGTTCGAAGAACTCTCGGGAATTATTTTTTACCGGTTCTCTATTAGCAAGAGAGCTTGGATATTTTGCCTCATCATGCAACTAAGCTTCATCGCGAGCATTGAGCTTGATCGCCTCAAGCTCTCATCTTTGCAGCCGAATAACTACTCAGAGCATGACTGAATCTGCACACTCACGTTTCCTGCTTTAACGATAAAACCCATAAAAACGTTTTTTGACCCCGCAGGAAACCACCCGTGAACATCAAACAGAAACTGACTTGGGCCTTCGCGGCCATCGCCTGTGTGCCCGTCGTGCTGGTCGCCGTCGTTGTGGTGATCAACCTGCGCGCTCAAGCGCAGGACAACTTCCTCGACAGCAGTAATCGAGAAATTCGTCAGATCGAAAACGCCATGAATCAGTTTTTCGATGCCATTGCGCAGAACGTCGAATACTTTGCGAAGAGCCCACAAATACAGAATGCCCGAGATCTGAAGAACTACATCAGTCCGGATGCGCCTCAAACCCCCATGACAGAGACAGGCAAAGAGCTGTTACAGCTATTCGGTCAGTTCGCGTCCACCCACCCGACTACGGCGTATTTGTCCTTAGCCAATGTAGACGGCACTTACGTCAGTTGGCCTGATGACCCCAACTTCAATAGCTACGATCCGCGCGTGCGGCCTTGGTACAAAAGCGCCTTGGACTCGCCGGGCAAAGTGGTGCGCAGCCCTGCCTATGCCTATCAAGATGAAGTGTTAATGGCCACCGTCCGCACCGTTGACGACAGCCAGGGTAAAAACCTCGGCGTGATCAGCCTGGACGTTTCACTCAAGCAGCTCACCGAGCTGGTCAAGCAGATCAAGCTCGGCGATAGCGGCTACCTGATGCTGCTGGAAAGCAACGGCAACGTGCTGGTCGACCCTCGCGACCCCGCCCATGGCTTCAAGTTGATCAGCGAGCTGGGCGACGGCTACACGCAGCTGGCCGGCGTACAGAATGGCTTGGTCGAGGTAGAACTGGGCGGCGTGCCGTACATGGCCAACGTCTGGTCGTCGAGCACTCTGGGCTGGCGCTTTATCGGCCTGATCGAGCGCAGTGAAGTCATGGCCAAGGCCACCAGCCTGACCTGGCAAATCGCGATCATCGCGGCTGTGTTGGCCGTGCTGTTCGCCATCGTCGGTGCCAGCTTCGCCGGCCTGATTGTCAAACCGATTCGCAGCGTGGCCGGTGGCCTGGAAGGCATCGCCCAGGGCGAAGGCGACCTGACCCGCAACCTCGACGTGCGCGGCAATGACGAAACCGCTCTGCTGGCACGCTGGTTCAACCAGTTCCTTGGCGCCATCCGCACCCTGGTGCAACGCATCGGCAGTGCTTCGGCAGACCTGCAAACCGCCTCGGATGCCAGCACCCGTGTGGCCCGCGACATGAACAATGCCGCTGGCCGTCAGCGCGAGGCCGTGGAACTGGTATCTACCGCTTTTAATGAGATGGTCGCCACCGCCAACGAAGTGGCACGCTCCTGCAGCCACGCAGCCTCCTCGGCCGACTCCGGCCAGCGGCAGGTGCACGATGGTCAGTTGCAGATCGATGAAGCCACCGGCAGCGTCTCGCGGCTGAGCGAGAACCTGCAGAAGTCGGCTCAGGCCATGCAGGTACTGGAGCAGGACAGCAAGAACATCAATGCCATTCTCGACACCATCCGCTCGATCGCCGAGCAGACCAACCTGTTGGCCCTCAACGCCGCCATCGAGGCCGCACGCGCTGGCGAGCAGGGCCGGGGGTTCGCCGTGGTCGCTGATGAAGTACGTGCACTGGCCAAACGCACTGCGGATTCAACGGGCGAGATTGACAGCCTGCTTGGTGGACTGGCCAGACGCACCCAGGAGGTGACCAAACAGATGCAGAGCAGCCTGAGCATGTCGCAGCAGAGCGTCGAACGGATTCAGCAGGCTCGCGACAGCTTCGAGCAGATCCGTACCTCGGTGGACGAAATCCGCGATCAGAACAATCAGATCGCCACGGCGGCCGAAGAACAGCACCATGTGGCCGAAGACATCAACCGGCACATCGCGCAGATCCACACCGATGCACAGTTGGTCGAGGAACTGGCGCATTCGGCGCGCAGCGACTCACAGCGCCTGGAATCGCTGTCCGGCGAACTGAATGGGCTGGTGGGGCGTTTCAGAACCTAGCTAGCGGTAGCTGCTGACCCGCTGAAAATGAAGCGACGCCCTACCATCTGACCAACCGTCGACTGGCCTAGCTGTTCTCGAGCTCAGCCAGCAACCAGCGCCGGAATGCGTCAAGAGATGGCAGAGCGGCGTTGCGTGGTGGATAAACCAGGCAATACCTTCGCTGGCTCGAAACAGCGGCACCGACGGTGACCAGTACGCCTTGCCGCAGTTCTTCTTCAACCAATATGCGCGGCACCATACCGACGCCGATTCCAGCTCGCACGGCCTGGATCAAATGGGATGTAAGCTCGAAGTTCGACCCGCCACGCATCTGTTGCGGTGCAAGCCCCTGCTTCGCAAACCACTCCACCCAGAGCGGAGGATGGCTGGCGACTTGTAGTAGCGACTGCTGAGCGATCATCTCCGGTGTAGCCCCTGCGCTTGACGAGAAAATGGACGGGCTTGCCACTACAACCATCGATTCATCGAGAAGCGGATGCACCACCATATCCGGCCAATCACCGCTTAAGACACAAATCGCCGCATCAATCTCTCCTTCTTCGAAATTGACCGCCCGTATTCGCGAATGCACGTGTACCTGGACGCCGGGGGTAGCCGCATAGAACTGGTTCAACCTCGGCAGCAGCCAGGTCGAGCCGAAGGTTGGCAGCAGTGCAAGTCGTAGCGTACCTACGCTTGAACCATAAGCAACGGCTTGCAAGGTGGCGTTACGGATCTGGGCCAACGCGCCACTGAGCTCAAGCATGTATAGCCGGCCTACGTCGGTAAGTACGATTGCTCGACCTTCACGACGAAACAGCGATACGCCTAATTGGCTTTCAAGCGATTGGACTTGGCGACTCACTGCACTTTGAGTCAAGGAAAGCTCCATAGCCGCGCGGGTATAGCTTTCATGACGAGCGGAGGCCTCAAACGCTAACAGCAGCGACATAGATGGAGTGAGCCTACGATAATTCATTCATAAAGCTCATGAGTTACACTCCAAAAATACCGTTGTAGCATAGCGCCAGTGGCGTGAAAATCCCCTCTTAATACTAAAGAGCCCAAGATAAACCTTCGCATCCCGAAGGTATCAAGGCCGGCCATGAGAGAGATTTAGCCATGATTGCGCGCATCGCCGTACCGTCCGCACCTGCTGCTCCTTACCTAGCCTTTCTGGATGCGCTGCGCAGTAGTGGCTTTCGTGGCGAGATTGCTCAGGATCATGCCAGCCTTACGGTTCTGGCGACTGATAACTCGATCTATCAGCGCTTTCCGCAATCTGCGGTATTTCCATTAGATTCGCAGGACGTGCAGATGCTTGCCCGGATCGCCGCTGAACCAGAGCATCGGAGCGTGCGCCTGACTCCTCGAGGTGGCGGCACCGGCACCAATGGTCAGTCGCTAACCGATGGTGTTGTGGTCGATCTGTCTCGGCATATGAACGCAATCCTGGAGATCAACGTCGACCAGCGCTGGGTGCGTGTTCAGAGCGGCGTCGTCAAAGATCAACTCAACGCTGCGCTGAAACCCTACGGTCTGTTCTTTGCTCCCGAGCTCTCGACTTCTAACCGGGCAACTATTGGCGGCATGATCAATACCGACGCCAGCGGGCAAGGCAGTTGCACCTATGGAAAAACGCGAGACCATGTTCTAGAACTGGATACCGTTCTGCTAGGTGGGGAGCGCTTAACCAGCGGCCCTGTCGAAGCAGAGGTGTTGAGCCAGGAGCTCGCTCGAGGGGATAGAGTCGGAAATGTCTACCGCTGCGCTGAACGTATTCAGCGTGAGAAAGCTGAGCTGATTGATGCCTGCTTTCCCAAGCTGAACCGCTGCCTGACAGGTTACGACCTGGCTCACCTTCGCGAACCCGATGGACGCTTCAACCTCAACAGCGTCTTGTGCGGGGCTGAAGGTTCGCTGGGATTCGTTGTCGAAGCCAAGCTGAATGTTCTGCCCATACCCGAGTACTCGGTTCTAGTGAACGTACGCTACGCGGGCTTCATGGACGCCCTACGCGATGCACGCAATCTCATCACCATGACCCCGCTATCAATCGAGACGGTCGATTCCAAGGTCTTGCTTCTAGCGATGCAAGATATAGTCTGGCACGGCGTCGCAGAGTATTTTCCCCAGGGAGAGCAAGTGCCGACACTGGGTATCAACTTGGTTGAATTCAGCGGCAATGAGCCAGAAGAGGTGGACGCCCGAGTGGCTGGATTCCTTGATTATCTGCGCCGCGATAGCAGTGTGACGCGACTGGGCCATACTCTCGCAACCGGCCGAGCAGCTGTGTCACGTATATACGCAATGCGAAAACGCGCAGTGGGCCTGCTCGGAAACGTAGAGGGCGAAATCCGGCCGCAGCCTTTCGTCGAAGACACAGCTGTGCCGCCAGAAAATCTGGCGGACTTCATTACCGAATTCCGCGCCCTGCTCGACAGCCACGGTCTGACGTACGGCATGTTTGGCCACGTTGATGCTGGCGTGCTCCACGTTCGCCCAGCCCTGGACATGAAGGATCCGCTACAAGCAGCCAAGGTACGGCCGATCTCCGATGCAGTGGCACAGCTCACCCAGCGTTACGGCGGACTACTCTGGGGCGAGCACGGAAAGGGGGTGCGCTCTGAATATGCCCCGGCGTTCTTCGGCGCACTTTACCCATCACTGCAAGCGCTCAAGAGCGCGTTCGACCCCCACAATCAGCTCAACCCTGGAAAAATCGCCACACCGCTGGAGAGCAGTGAAACACTGCTCAAGATCGACGAAGTGACGCTACGTGGTGAGTTGGATAGGCAAATCGACGAGCGCGTGTGGCAAAGCTATGGAAGTGCCGTGCACTGCAACGGCAATGGAGCCTGCTACAACTTCGATCCGGACGATGCGATGTGCCCATCCTGGAAGGCGACACGTGAGCGCGTACAATCGCCCAAGGGTCGCGCATCCTTGCTTCGTGAATGGTTGCGCCTGCAGGGGCAGGCCGGTGTGGATGTCTTGGCGCCGGTAGCCGATGGCCCGGTGAATTTCTTGCGTTCACTACCAGAGCGCTGGCGTAACTCACGCAGCAACGATGAAGATTTCTCGCATGACGTTTACGACGCCATGGCCGGGTGTCTGGCATGCAAGAGCTGCGCGGGTCAGTGCCCGATCAAAGTCAATGTGCCTGAATTTCGCTCGCGCTTTCTTGAGCTATACCATCGGCGCTATCTACGCCCGCTGCGCGATTACATGATCGGATCACTGGAGTTCAGCCTACCATTCTTCGCCCGCCTGCCTTGGCTGTACAACTGGTCGATGGGTTCGTCCTGGATTCGCAAGGCGCTGGCTACCCATATTGGAATGGTCGATAGCCCTTTGATCAGCGACTTCGACTTTGGCGAGATTTGTCGTCAATGGAACGTATTACCGGCCACTCCTAAAGCCCTGAGAAAGCTGGGCGCCGCGGAGCGCGAAAACAGTCTGATCCTTGTACAAGATGCATTCACGCGATTCTTCGAAACGCCACTGTTTGCGGCCTACATTGAGCTGGCAACCCGACTGGGATATCAGGTTTTCCTGGCGCCCTACTCTGCCAACGGCAAGCCACTACATGTTCAGGGATTTCTTGGTGCCTTTAGCAGCACAGCCAAACGCAACGCCCGGCGCTTGCAGGCACTGGCGAAATTCGAAGTGCCGTTGGTGGGCCTCGACCCGGCCATGACGCTGGTATACAGACAGGAGTACACCAAGCTCACCGGGCTGGAATGCCCGAAGGTGCTGTTACCTCAGGAATGGCTTGTCGATGCGCTGCTCGCACCCACCAAGCGAGTTGGCGCGAATAGGAAATATCGGCTTTTGGCCCATTGCACCGAAAAGACCAACGCAGCGCCGAGTACCGCACTCTGGCATACCGTGTTTGAGCGCGCAGGTCTGGAGCTTGCAACCCAGGCCACTGGCTGCTGCGGGATGTCTGGTACCTACGGCCATGAGGCTCGCAATCTGGAAACCTCTAAAAAGATTTTCGCGCAGTCGTGGGCGCCTGCACTAAGCATGATCGCTGAATCAGAACCACTAGCCACCGGCTACTCCTGCAGGAGCCAAGCAGCGCGCTTACATGACCGCCAACTGCGTCATCCGATAGAGGCGCTATTGGATTCCGTCCGGATGACTTAGAAAAAGTTTAGGCGTCGACGTATAAAGATTTAGTTGGGCTGCCAGAAAGGCTGCTGAAGAAATAAATTACTTGCCGAGGTAACTATCACTCGCCTGAGATCGAAGAAAAAGAGGAGCCGAAGCTCCTCTTGAGACTTACACCACTCAAGCTTTAAGCACTGAAGCTCTTGTGTGGGTCGATGACGAATTTCTTCGGTACGCCGGCATCGAACTCACCGTAGCCACGCGGCGCGTCTTCCAGGCTGATCACCTGCACGCCAACCACTTCGGCTATGTTGATGCGATCCCACATGATCGCCTGCATCAGGGCACGGTTGTACTTCATCACCGGTGTCTGACCGGTATGGAAGCTGTGCGACTTGGCCCAGCCGAGGCCGAAGCGGATGCTCAGGCTGCCGATCTTCGCCGCTGCGTCCACCGCGCCGGGGTCTTCGGTGACGTAGAGGCCGGGAATACCGATCTTGCCGGCCACCCGCACCACGCCCATCAACGAGTTGAGCACCGTAGCAGGCGCTTCGTGCTGGGCACCAGCATGGCCATGACCGCGTGCCTCGAAGCCCACCGCATCGACGGCGCAATCCACTTCAGGCTCACCGAGCAGGTCGGCGATCTGTTCGTGCAGCGGCGTGTCCTTGGACAGGTCAGCGATTTCGAAGCCTTGGGCCTTGGCGTGGGCCAGGCGCACCGGGTTGACGTCGCCAACGATGACGACCGCGGCACCGAGCAGTCGTGCAGAAGCTGCCGCTGCCAGACCGACTGGCCCGGCACCTGCGACGTACACGGTGCTGCCTGGGCCAACGCCAGCGGTGACAGCGCCGTGATAACCGGTGGGCAGGATGTCGGAGAGGCAGGTCAGGTCGCGGATCTTCTCCATCGCCTTGTCGCGATCCGGCAGCTTGAGCAGGTTGAAGTCGGCGTATGGCACCAGAACGTATTCGGCCTGGCCGCCAGTCCAGTCGCCCATGTCGACGTAGCCATAGGCGCCACCGGCACGCGCCGGATTGACCGTCAGGCAGACGCCCGTGTGCTGCTCCTTGCAGGAGCGGCAGCGGCCACAGGCGACGTTGAAGGGCACTGACACCAGATCACCGATCTTAAGGTTCTCGACATCGCTACCCTTCTCGATCACCTCACCAGTGATCTCGTGGCCGAGCACCAGGCCGACCTGGGCGGTGGTACGGCCGCGCACCATGTGCTGGTCGGAGCCACAGATATTGGTGGAAACCACCTTGAGAATGACCCCGTGCTCGATCTTGCGACCACGCGGATCCTGCATCTTCGGATAGTCGATCTTCTGGACTTCGACCTTGCCAGCGCCCAAATAAACAACACCTTGGTTACCCGTGCTCATACCTTATCCTTCTTATAATTTCTTGTCGGTTCGGTTAATACCTCATCTCAGTGCTGGAGCAGACCTACAGCGAACTACCTGAGTGTAAGGTCTGCTCTACATGTCAATGAGCACAGATGAGGCTTCTCGGAGTATCGGAGTGGGCGAAAACACCGTCAACGCGCATATTTCTGCGCTTCGCATGACCTCTCGTTATACGAAACGCGACGGAAAAGAGGACGGAAAAGAGATGGTGAGCTTGCCTGCTACTCGATGTGCTCTAGCTTTTCGACAAGAGGCGAATCCCCCCGCAGCCATTCGATTACTGCACTTACAGACGGAGTGACCGCGCGGCCATTGGGCAAAACGACGTAATAGGAATCCTTGGCGGGCAACGTGAAGCTGGTCAGACGCACAAGCTCTCCGGTAGCCAGCATTTTTTCTAGTAGGCGGCCCCACCCCAGCGCCACGCCTTGGCCATGACGTGCGGCCTCGACAGCGTCGGTGTACAAGCTGCAGCGAAGGGCGTAGTTCAACGTAGCGGGCTTTGCACCGACTCCTCGAAACCACGCGGCCCAGTTGATCCAGCCTTCCGAGGTCATGTCAGAGTCGATCAGGTCTACTCCGGCCAGATCATCCAACGACTCGGGAGCTGGATTGGACGCCAGCCAATCGGGCGAGCAGATAGGAAATACCTCCTCACCGAACAGCAGAATCGAAGTGCCATCTGGCCACACCCCATTGCCATAGCGAACAGCCAAATCGATGTCGTGGTGACGCAGATCCGCAGTGAACATCTGGGTGGTCAGGCGCAACTTCAGGTTCGGCTGTAATCGCTTCAGTACCGCCAAGTTGGGAAGAACCCGGAACTGAGAGAACGAGCCAGTCGTGGTTATCACCAGTTCCTGACTACCTGTACCCGACGAGAGCGTGTCGAATACACCGGCTATTTTCTGCATGGACTCTGCCACCACCTGATACAGAGTCTCCCCTTCACGGGTGAGTTTTATAGAGCGGTGCAGCCTGTGGAAAAGCTTCACACCCAACAGGTCTTCCAAAAAGCGAATCTGCCTGCTCACTGCCGCCTGGGTAACCCCCAGTTCCTTTGCGGCGATGGTGAAACTATCGAGCCGGGCTACCGCTTCAAAATCAACCAGTGCCGTAAGAGAAGGAATTAATCGCCGATACCCTCTCATGTTTTTTTCCATATAGTGGTCGTCCGTATCAGGAATCGTTCTCTAAAGCTGTTAGGCCGCCGACTAGACAGGACGCCCACACATGATCGCCAAAGCAGCGAATGCCTTGCCGATTAGTATCTCGGTATCCGTGGATATGAAATAGGTGATGGCCTTTTCTTTATATAAAGAATCTGCCAACTGAAGCCGAACAGCTTCAAAGTAGCCCGACGCCCTCTCCGCTTGTCCGAAACGAAGCGCCATAAGTCCTAGATATTATATTTGATGTGTGCGGTGTTATATTTGGGACAGGCCTTCGCCCTCTACTCTAGCTACTATGGCGCGCGCAAAGCCCCGCGTTCGAGTCGCCCTGACTCGGCGCGAATTGGCTCTTCACGTCTCGCCATTCGCGAGGAAAATAATAATGAAAATAGCTAGCACATACGAGACAGCTGACGACGAGGGTACAGCAAGTCGGATCAAACCAGACTTGCGTGTCGGGTTCATTCTGATGAATCAGTTCACCTTGGTTCCGGTTGCCGGCCTGGTCGACTCCCTCAGATTTGCAGCCGATAAGTCCTTTCGCAGCCAACAGATTTTCTGCAAATGGGACTGGATGACCTGCAACGATCAGCCCGTTACGGCCAGTTGTGGCATGCCGATATCGCCTACCAAACCCCTGAGCGTCATCGGCGAATACGATTATGTGATCTTGGCCGGCGGGCTGCTCAGTGAAACACGTGATCCGCCGCAATGGCTGCTCCAGCTATTACGTGATCTGCGCGCCGCCAATACGCCGATAATTGCCTTGTGCTCCGGCTCCTTTGTGCTCGCTAAAGCAGGGCTGCTGGATGGTCGTCGATGCGCGATCCATTTCACCATCCGTGAAGAATTCATGCAGCGTTTTCCAGAAGCGGAGGTTCTGGTGGACAAAAGCTATGTTGATGACGACGGCATCATCACATGCCCAGGCGGCACCGCCATCGATCTGGCCGCCAGTTTAATAAGCCGGCACTGTGGGTCGATCAGAGCGCAAAAAGGCCTGGAATACCTTCTCGTCGACGATGACGAAATCCAACGCCAGGCAACGGGCGAGAAAGCTGCAGTGACCGAACTGCATGTTTACAAGAATGATCTTGTGGAGCGTGCGATCAGCTACATGCGCAGCCATATGGACGCCCCAGGATCACTGCGGGCGGTTGCTTTAAGCATTGGCACCAATGAGCGGCAGTTGCACCGCGCCTTCATGTCCAATACCAACGAATCGCCGGCACACTACTGGCGCAAGCTGCGTTTGGATCACGCCAAGAAACTGCTGATGAATACCAGCCAGCACGTGACGCAGATTGCCTACGCCACTGGTTTTTCGGACGCCTCACACTTCATTCTCTGGTTCCGCAAACAGTTCGGTGAAACGCCCTGCTCTTTCCGCAAACGGCGCCACGATGCAGAAAAACTGATCAATACCGGGCATTGACCGTCAGCCCTGAGCCAGTGATGGCGCAGGGCTTCTTCTTACAGGCATGCTAAGCGACAACCGATGGCTGGCTCTCTACGATCAGCAATACACATCCTGTAGGCGATGACAGGAGGTGGATCGATCCAGCGGGATAGACGACGGCTTCTGTGGTTTGGAAGATGCGTCTATCACAATCCTCAATCGATCCTTGCAGTACGACGACCATTTCGATTGCCGAATGGCGATGCATGATGGAGTGAGCGCCCGCCTCCATTTTCATCCAGTAGCTGCTCCAATGTTCAGGAACATCTACTAGGTTGCACACACTTACACCCGGCAGCCGAGTTTCACCGACGTACATAGGTTGCCAGTCGGCATCAACGATAGCGGTATGGCGACGCCCAACCAGATCAACATGCGAAAAACTCATCACACCACCTCGAACTGGCCTTGTAGCTCAGCAGTTATCGGAGCTTCGCTAGCTCTCCAGCCCCGCGCGGTGTTGGCCATACCACAGGTTGGCATTCACGCCCAGGGACAGGAACGGCTCTGGAGGGTTACGGCTTGGCCCGTCGGAGGAGATCAGGAAATCGATCAGCTCATTTCGATCACCGGCAAGCCAGTCGGCCAGAAGGGTTCCGGTGATGGTGCCACGCGTAATCCCAAGCCCATTGCAACCCAGTGCGCCATAGACGTTCTTGGCTAACTCTCCAAAGTGTGAAGCGTGGTTACGCGTCATACCCATCGCGCCGCCCCAGGTGTATTCGAAATCAACACCCGGGAGCATGGGGAAGCGACGATCAAAGGAAGTACGCTGCGCCTTGGCCGCCCGTTGCAAAAAGTGCTGGTTAGTCTTACCTGACATATGAAAGCTGAAGCTATTGCGAACCATCAGTCTTTGGTCAGGCGTACGTCGCAATGTGCTGCCAAAGGGATCAGCCGGAATAACGCCCCAAACCGGCTTGCCACCAAGACGCGCCTGTTCAGCGTCCGTCAATACGCGCGTCATGCTCGCATACGTGAAGACTGGCAACAGGCGCCCTTTCAGAAAGCCAAACTGTGAGGCGAAGGCATTGTTGGTCAGCACCAGCTTGTCGGCGATGATAGTGCCGGCGTCGTGCTTGAGGGTGATCGAGCTACCGTACTCGACGCTTTTGATTGGCGTTGTCTCGTAAAGGCTGACGTTTTTCGGCAAGCTCTCGGCAAGCCCCTTCACCAGCGCTGCTGGCTGAAGAAGAATGGTGCCCGGAGTGAACAGCGCTTTGCGGTAAAACGAGGTGCCAATATGTTCTGGCAGATCCTTCCCCTCTACGATCTCGTATGCCTGGCCAAGTTTTTCAAGACCACTCTTGTAAGCCTCGAGAACGCGAAGACCTTTATCCTCGATAGCCGCCTGATACTTGCCGACCGGGTTCATCTGACAGTCAATGCCATGCTGGTCAATCAGCGCACGGAGGATCTTCTGCGCAGCAAGATTGAGCTTCAGATTCAAACTTGCGGTGGCCGGGTCACCGATGTAGTCAGGCGCGCCGATGTCATGCGGCAAGTCGATCGCAAAACCTGAGTTACGCCCCGAAGATCCAAAACCAACCTGCTGAGCCTCCAGCAACACCACCTGGTCATTGGGAAACCTCATTGCCAGTTGCCGAGCTGCAGCCAACCCGGTCAAACCTGCGCCGATAACGGCCCAGCGTGCACGAGTGTGGCCTGTATGAGCGATCTTAGGGACTCTCGGCGGGCTGAGGTGAAACCAACCACAGCCATTATCGTCTGCAGGGAGCTCTTGTATCTTCATGGTGCTCGACTCTCAACCGTAATATGGCTGGATTATGGAGTCGCCAGCCTCCTCTGCCTGTAAGAAAAATGACGATTGTCGGCACGATTTTTCCGTTATACAGGTTTCAGCATTGAGCCATTAATTCGTGGCAAGACACGCATAAATCGACTCACCTATATCAGAAAATGGCGCACTGACCAGGATCTATCACAATGAGTCATATGGCCTCGAACAACGGTCGCAGGTATGTGGCAACAACCTAAAGCGTATTTTCCCGGCGCCGATCCTATCGCATGCTACGTTGCCGCTAGCGCCGTCTGCGGCGCACTCAAACCCGCTCAGTCGCCCAGGAAGCTTTGTTCAAATGGATACGTTGTCAGCAGTTCGTAGCCATCAGAGGTAACAAGCAACTGGTTCTCCAGCTTGATGCCGTCACGACCTCCCACTTCGCCAACATAAGCCTCGACACACAACGTCATCCCTGCCTGGAGCTCGCCTTCATAACCGTAGGATTGCAAATCTTCTGGGTAGCGAATGCATGGGTATTCATCGCACAGCCCAACACCGTGAAACATGACCCCGTAGCGCTGCGCTCGACAACTCTCAGGCAACCGATGCCCCCTTGCAGTCAGCTCGGTAAAACCAACTCCCGGCCTAACCAAGTCGGTATTGGTGAGGATGTGCTCATGCGCGATGCGGTATAAACGCCGCTGCTCGGCGCTCGGCTGACGGTCACCACAAATCCAACTACGTGACATGTCGACGCAAAAACCATAGACGCCGATCAGGTCTGTATCGAATGACAGGAGATCGCCATCACTGATCACCCGCGGGCCCGACTCCTGGTACCAAGGATTCGTACGCGGCCCGGAGCTTAAAATTCGGGTCTCGATCCACTCGCCCCCGCGCCTGATATTGCCCGCGTGCAAGACAGACCAAACGTCGTTTTCGGTCATTCCAGCGCGCAAGGCGCTATGCATCTCTTTCACCGCGGCCTCACAGGAAGAGACTGCGCAACGCATGCCAAGTATCTCGTCCGGCCCTTTGATCAGACGTGCACATTCCATGATTTCCTGACCGCTGTGCACCTCCAGACCAAGAGCGTCTAGCGCTCGAAGCCCTGCAACCTCAATACGATCTACGGCCAGCCGGCGATTTGTTCCAGAACGCTGACGCAGAAGCTCGTCGACCTGGCTAGCGAAACGCGTGGCATGCTCATCAGTACGGGTGCCTGTTTCGAAATAGAAGAAAGACGCGCCGCTGCGCAGCTCACTGACAAGCGGTAAATGCGCGGAAAGATGGCTGCAACCGTGAAAATCCCACAACACCACATAACCATCGGCAGACACGAAGCAAGCCCGTGCAGGGTTATGAGTTGTCCAGAGTTGCATGTTCGTGCTGTCGGTCGCGTACCGGATGTTAAGCGGATCGAATAGCAACACACCGCCGAGGTCGCGGGCGACTAACTGCTCGCAAATGCGCTGAAGGCGGTACTCACGCATCGCCACCAACGTGGGTAGCTGCAATCCGAGGTGCTTCCACTCGGAAAAAGCCAGTGGGGTTGGGCCAATCTCTACCCGGTCGTTGTCGTCGAGAGATCCATCTGCCTTTACCGGTAACAACATCTCTCTGGTCGGATCGATACGCCGAGCATGAGGGGGGATCGATAACGGTGAGCTGGTCATGATCGGCAGCCATCCCTAATCACTCTTTCAATTGGCCGCCCTTACCCAGGCGGCCGTGGTGGCATCACCTCAGTTTGCGGCCTGGCGGGCCGCCTGCAGCCATTGATCAAACTGCTGCCGATGAGCAGCGATCCACTCCTTGGCATGGCGCTGGATATCAGCGATGGTCTTCTCGCCTTCCTGCATTTTCAGGTTTTGGGCGCTTTCGTCAGCAGCGCTGATCTGCATCAAGGAGAGGAACTTCAAGGCTGCCGGATTCTCTTCCGCGAACTCGCGATTCAATACAGCCTCAACTTTATCCACTGCGAACCCGAGATTCTTACCTTGGTAAAGGGTATTGACGTCGTTCTTACCATCCGGAAGGTCGGTTTTGGGTACCTCGAGCCAGACGACATCACGGCCTTCGACCAATACGCCTGCGACCCACTGTGGAACCCACGTGTAATAGAAGACCGGTTTACCTTCCTTGAATCGGGTGATGGTGTCGGCCATCAGCGCAAAATACGACCCTTGGTTTACGTGAACAGTCTTATCCAGATCGTAGGCTTCGATCTGGTGGGAAATGATCAGCTCACATCCCCAGCCAGGGTTGCAGCCGGTAAGATCAGCCTTACCATCACCGTCAGCATCGAACAATTTGGCGATTTCGGGCTTTTTGAGATCGGTGATGTATTTGATGTTGTGAGCATCGGCGGTTTTCTTATCAATCAAGTATCCCTGCAATACGCCAGGCATGATATCCCCGGCCTTGACCATGTTCTCGTCGCCCCCGGCTTTCTCGTAGAAGCTCTTATGCAGCTGATCCCAAACGTTCACCGTGAAGTCGGCATCCCCGTACCCGACTGCGAGCACCATGGTTGCGTACTCGGTCTCTTTGGGTTTCTGGACGTTGTAGCCTAGCTCGCGCAACCCAGCCATCGCGATTTCACCACGAAATCGCTCTTCGTCCACGGACGGGAAAGCGGGTGTAACCTTGATGCCGTCACCCGGCTTCTCCGCAGAAGCGTTGGCACACAGTGACGCTACTGACAGTGCGAGAACCGAAACGCATTGGAGAATGCCGCGGGAGAGATTGGACTCAAACATGATCGCGTACCTAATGGGTTTATTTATGGGTATCAGCGGTTTAAAAAGGGCTAGCTCATGCGTCTTGCACAACGTTGCGGTTGGCCTTTCCCGTGAACAGTCGAAGCAGCAAGCCGAGGGGACCGGTTTGGTACCAGCGCTGGCTTGGATCGTCACTGGTACGCGCGCCCATAGCCTGCGTCAGGCGGTCGAGGAAAATCGCCAGTAATACCAGCCCGACGCCGCCGACTGTGGCCAAGCCCATGTCCAGTCGACCGATACCACGCAATACCATCTGCCCAAGCCCGCCGACCGAGATCATCGATGCGATTACAACCATCGAAAGCGACAGCATCAGGGTCTGGTTGACGCCCGCCATGATGGTTGAGGTGGCCAGTGGTAATTGCACTCGCTTGAGCATCTGCCAGGGCGTGCAACCAAATGCACGAGCAGCCTCGATCTTGTCCTCCGGCACCTGGCGAATGCCCAGATTGGTCAGGCGCACAAGAGGGGGCAAGGCAAAGACAATCGTCACCAGTACACCAGGAACGTTGCCGATACCAAACAACATGACCACCGGCACCAAGTAGACGAACGCCGGTAGCGTTTGCATGGCGTCCAGTACTGGTCGGATCACCCGTTCCAAGGCATCGCTACGCGCACAGATGATGCCCAGCGGAATGCCGATCAAGGCGCAGAAGAATACTGACGTCAGCACCAGAGACAATGTGGTCATTGACTCGGACCAGACGCCTATCAGACCGAGCAACGTGAGTGTGATGAAGCACAGCAACGCCATGCGCTTGCCCGCTAACTGCCAGCCAAGTAGGGAGGAAAGAATGATACCGATGGTTGGCGGAATGCTTTGCAGGATGAACTCAATGCCGTTGAGTACCTGATCGATAGGCCAGCGTATGGCACGAAATAGGTCGCGAAAGTTGTGCACCAGATAATTCAGGGTGCTTTCGACCCATTCACCTAGCGGGATAGTGGCGTACTGGAACGGATCCAGAAGGCTGAATTCGGACATGGGAGTTACCTCTCTCAGAGACCACGGAAAAATCAGTGGCGGCTCAAGGTATGGAGGAGCTGGCTCTTGGAAAGCGTTCCCTTGAGGACACCTTCTCGGTCAAGCACCGGCACCGGATACGGTAATGTGGCTGCAATGTGCAGCACCTCGTGCAGAGGCGTATCGACGTACACCGGTTGCTGCTCATGGAGGTTGTATCGAGCGCTGGTAGGAGAGCCTGCAGAATTGGTATCGACTACGCCAAGCAACTGGGCACGCTCGTCGACCAAATAGCCAAACGGCATTCCGGGTTTGAATTGCGGCGTCTTGCCATTGAGCTGACAGACGATATTGGGATCGAGACTTGCCACGTCTCCGGCGGTAAGAACCCGAGAGCTATCAAAGCTCTTGAAGAAGCTACGGACGTAATCGTTGGCCGGTTGACTGATCAGCTCCTGCGGCGTGCCTACCTGCACCACCTCACCGTCCTGCATGATCGCGATACGGTGACCGATACGGATGGCTTCTTCGATATCGTGGGAAATGAAAATAATGGTGCGCTGCTGCTCTGCCTGAAGGCGAATCAGCTCACCCTGCATCTCGCTGCGAATCAGTGGATCGAGGGCGGAAAAAGCCTCGTCCATCAGCAAAATAGTTGGATCGTTAGCCAGCGCCCGAGCCAGTCCTACACGTTGCTGCATGCCCCCGGAAAGCTGGTGCGGATAGCTGTTAGCGTGCTCACCCAAACCAACCTGGCTAAGCGCTTCGCGCGCTCGACCATGACGTTCTTTTTCGCTAACGCCCGCAATCTCGAGGCCGAACGAGGCATTCTCCAGAACGCTCATGTGAGGCATCAGGGCGAAGGACTGGAACACCATGCCCATTTCCTTACGCCGGACGTGGAGCAAATCCTTGTCCGAAAGCCCTGTGATCTCACGGCCATTAAGGTGAATGCTGCCAGACGTGGGCTCGATTAAACGGTTAAACAGTCGCACCATCGTCGACTTGCCCGAACCGGACAGCCCCATGATCACGAATATTTCCCCGCGCTTTACGGAAAAGCTCGCATTGAATACACCGACAACATGACCCGTCTTGCTGAAGATCTCGTTTTTATCGGCGCCTTGGTGCAACATATCCATAGCTAGCCCCGGGCTGGGGCCGAAAATCTTATAGATTTGCTTTACCGAAAGTATCTCATCGGCGTGGCTCATACGACCCTCTTTAATTATACTTATGACCAAAAAATTCACCGCACTCATTTCGCAAGCGAAACTGATCACGACAGCTGATTGGCAGGGCGCTCACAAATGAGCAGGTAAAAACTCAAGTAGAGTTCTTTTATTAGATTACGAATCACTGACCCTCAAAATTTTCCGGCATGCCAAATCACACTTTAGAAACTATAAATCTATCTTCGAGTCCCACGAACAAGTTTTAAGATAAATCACGCCCCCTAAAGTTATGCCTTCACTCTAGCCCTGGCATGCACTGGCAAAATAGAATATTCGCGTCAATTTATGGTATCTCGACGCAGCCCCGATCGCTTGATGACGAACGCTTTTTCGCACTATCTGACCATGTGGTCAACATAAATTAAAATTCGCAAAACCCTTACTACCATTGGCGTGGAGATATATTACGATACGCCATCACGGGCTATCCGCCCCCAAGTGACGCAATACAAGCAACCGGGGCCGGGGTCTATTTTTTGTCCTATATATCCCACCCACGACGTATGCGATACCCGCCTGCCTGCAAGCTCAACTCGAATTATTGAAGGTTCTTCATCACTCCCCATGGAGATGTACGGCAAAAAAATAAGATGACTCGTCACGGCTATTATATTTTTGCTCAACCAGGCCACCAAGCACCTCACTTATAATCCGCACCGTGCTCAGCCTTCATATCTTTGAGAGCGTAAGCGTCGCCTTATCTGGAAGATTGGTAGCTGCCCGCACGTAATACAAAAACAATGAGGTGGCTTGAATGCCAGGTATCAAAAATTCCGTCGAAGATGCACCACTCAACAACTTTCATCGGAAGCTCGCGGTCTATTCTGCAGGCGGTCCGTTTCTAGATGGCTACGTCCTAAGCATCATCGGCGTGGTGATGATGCAGATCAGTAGCGACCTGCAGCTCTCGTCACTGTGGGAAGGTTTGATCGCAGCCTCCGCACTGATAGGAGTATTCCTGGGCGGCTTTCTGGGTGGCTGGTTTACCGACAAATACGGCCGTAAGGTACTTTACCTTGTCGACCTCATCGCCATCGTAGGATTCTCTCTCGCTCAGTTTTGGGTCGAGTCGGCCTGGATGCTATTCATCTGGCGACTGCTTATCGGCATGGCGGTTGGCGCAGACTATCCAATTGCCACGTCCCTATTGGCGGAGTTCCTGCCACGCAAGGAGCGCGGCCCGCTGCTCGCAGCGATGGTGCTGATGTGGTTCGCGGGCGCAGCAGTCGCTTACCTGGTCGGAGAAATCCTCATTAGCATGATTGGGGAAGGCGCCTGGCGTTGGGTATTGGCCAGCGCAGTCGTGCCGGGCGCACTCTTTCTGCTCGCACGTAGCGGTACCCCAGAATCGCCACGCTGGCTGCTAAGCAAGGGCCGCACGGGCGAAGCAGATGGCGTGATAAAGCGCGTTTATGGTTCGGACTACTCGATTGCCGATCTACCCGAACCCAGCGATGGCCGCCCGGCTTCGGTCTGGTCGCTGTTCCACTCCGGCTATGGCAAGAGAATGGCGTTCATAACCTTGTTCTGGACTTGCGCCATCGTCCCGCTGTTCGCGATCTACGCGTTCGCACCCAAAGTTCTACAAGCCCTAAATCTGACCGGTGACTGGGCCAGTTATGGCTCGATTGCAATCACCGTTCTATTCACCCTGGGCTGCTTCGTCGCGACAAAGCTGATCAACCGCCTCGGCCGCCGAAAAATGCTGATCCACAGCTTCCTGTGGTCAGGTCTTGCACTGATGTTGCTGGGTAAGTTCCCGGACAGCGCACCAATGATCGTACTGATCATCTTCGGCTTCTACGCAGTCCTGATCGGCGGAGCCCAAGTGCTGACCTACGTCTATCCCAACGAGCTCTTTCCAACTGAAATTCGCGCCACAGCAGTTGGACTCGCCACTTCGCTGTCAAGGATAGGAGCGGCGCTCGGCACCTACCTGGTACCGATATCCCTTAGCAATCTGGGGATTGCCAACACCATGTTCATTGCCGCTGCAGTCTCCTTGTTCGGGGCACTGATTTCCTGGTGGCTCGCACCCGAGACCAGCAAGCTCGATCTGCAACAAGCCGCATCCCTGGCCGGCTCGACCGGCACAACCGCGCCCACAGCTCCTCAACCACTCGCTCGTAAAATCTGAAGGAGATCAAGCATGAGCCAAGTCCTTACCGTCGTCCGCAACGCTGCTGCATCCGAACTCGGTGACGCCGCGCCTGCACGCTTACCCATTGGTGATCCTGTCGCCAAAGCCGCAACAGGCCAGGCCCAGACCGACGATACTGTCGGTGCAAGCATAGGCGTCTGGGAAAGTAGCCCAGGCGTATTTCGTCGCCATCTGAAAAATCGCGAATTCAGTCATATCGTCAGTGGCTGGTGCATCTTCACACCCGACGGCGGCGAGCCGGTCGAGTTGCGGGCAGGAGACGCCGTGCTGTTTCCCGAGAACTGCGAAGGGGTCTGGGAGATTCGCGAGACCCTACGCAAAACGTACGTTCTGTTCTGAGGAGCACCTGATGATCGAACGCATCAACTCCGGCGCCCGGGCCAGCCAAGTAGTGCTGGCAGGCGGCCGTATAGAAACATCCGGCATCGTTGCCGAGGCTCCTTACGGTGATATCACCAGCCAAACCCAAAATGTGCTGGCTCAACTGGAACAGTGGCTATTGCAGGTGGGTGCCAACAAGGAAAATCTGACGCGCATTCAGATTTGGCTGTCGGACATGTCCGAATTCGCGGCGATGAACGAGGTATACGATGCCTGGGTTGGCGAGCATCCCCCTGCTCGCGCCTGTGTCGGTGCGGCGCTGGCGACGGCAGACTATCGAATCGAAATTCAAGCATTCGGCCAACTCTGATCGCCGCCAGAAAACCAAGCCGCCGAAGTCTTCACGACTGACAGCGGCTTTTTTGCGTTTGAGCCTGGCCAAGCCGTTGTGGCCGAGTGTTAACGACATGCACGCAGGGGCGTTCTATCAATTGTCATGGCTGTAATATCGCCAATCCGGGCATGCGGAGGATCATTTACAGAGATATCAACATGCTCAAAGGCACTCACTATGTACCGCGGATTCTGGTATGCCCAGGCACTTGACCTGGACAGCGACCTCGCCCCTGCTTTGCAGGAATCGATTCAGGCCGACGTCTGCATCGTCGGTGGTGGCTATCTTGGACTGTGGTCTGCGATCCGCCTGAAAGAGGCCAATCCAGAGAAAACGATCGTTATCGTCGAGCGTGACCGCTGCGGCTCCGGCGCCAGCGGGCGCAATGGTGGCATCGCCACCAACTGGTGGGGCAAGTACCTGTCGCTGAGAACCATTTGTGGCGACGTCGAGGCCAAACGCATCTGCGAAGCAGCTGAATCGGCGATCGATGAGATTGGGAGCTTCTGCAAGGAGCACGAGATCGACGCCCAGTACCGCAAGGATGGCTGGTTGTGGACGGCGACCAATCAGCGCCAGATGAACTCCTGGCGCGTGCTCACCGAAGGACTACAGAACCTTGGCGTGAATCCATTCCAGGATCTTGACCGCCAGACGATCCAAGGTCGCGTTGGCTCGCCACTCGTCCTTGGGGGAATCTACGACCCCAATGCTGCTACTGTGCAACCGGCAATGCTGGCGCGCGGCCTCAGGCGTGTCGCGCTGAAGCTCGGTGTGAAGATATACGAAAAATCACCGTTCACTCATCTGGAGCGCGGCCCTAATCCTGTTGTACACACACAGAAAGGGCGCGTGAAAGCCGATCGCGTTGTCCTGGCGCTCAACGCATGGGGGGCCAAATTCCCTGAGCTGCGCAGAATGATCGCCATCATGTCCAGCGACATGGTGGCCACGGCACCAGTCAAGGACAAGCTCGATGCCATGGGCTTCAGCCGCGGAGAGTGCATGACGGACTCTCGCACGGTATTGAACTACTGGCGCAATACCCCCGACGGCCGGGTGGTGTTTGGCAAACCACTGGGACAGTTCGCGTTCGCCGGACGCATCGGCAATTTGTATGAGAAACCCTCCCCTGCAGCTGACAGGGTCGCAGCTGAGCTGCGCAGACTTTACCCGCAGCTTGCCGAGGTTCCGGTGGTCAGCAGTTGGACTGGCCCTATTGATCGCGCAATGAAAGGCCTGCCAAATTTCGGCTATCTCGATCACCACCAGAATATTTGCTACGGCATCGGCTTTTCCGGTAACGGCGTCGCGACCACGGTGTTTGCCAGCCGCATCATCAAGTCACTGGTCGCACACGCGAATGACGAATGGGCCAACTGCGGCCTGGTCAATCAAAGTATGAAGCTGCTCCCCCCCGAGCCCTTCCGCTTCTTTGGCTCCCACATGGTTCGTGACGCCCTGGTACGCAAGGAGTCCCTCGAAGACCATGATCGGGACGCCGACTTCGTGACTCGCCGACTGGTGGCCATGGCCCCCGCAGGCTACGTGCCCGCGCAAAAAAAATGAGGATCACGTCATGACTGAACACGTTGTATTTCTCGACGATGAGGGGCTGGCGCCCTCCACCCGTTTGAAGCGCCCGAATTGTGAACATAGCTGGGAGCAGTACGGGTATACCCATCCGCGCGACGTACTCGCTCATCTCAAGGATGCCACCATCGCCTTGACCTGTAGCGTACCGTTACGCGAGGAACACCTGTGTCAGTTGCCCAAACTGAAGATGATTTCGCTAGCCTTGACCGGCCGAGACATCGTCGACGTCGACTACTGTCAAGCCAATGGCATCGAGGTCTCCAGCGTGCCCGGCTATGCTGCCAATACCGTGGCCGAGCACAGCCTGGCGATGATCCTGGAGCTGTTCCGCCGGCCTGCCGCGTTCAGTCGCTTGATGCGCCAGGTACATGCAGGCAAGGCACAGTACAAAAATATCTATTTTGACCATCGCATACGCGATGTGCGCGGCAAACAGCTAGCCATCATCGGCAGTGGGCCAATTGCTCTGCGCCTAGCCGAACTAGCCCGCGCAGTGGGTATGCAAGTGCTGTTCGAGAACCGCGGCGGCAGGCGGCAGGGAGGCGATTACCGCCCTCTCAACGATCTGCTAAAGAGCTGTGACGTGCTGTCGATCAACTGCCCGCTAACACCCGAGACCCACAACCTGATCGATGCAAAAAAACTCGCGCTGATGAAGCCCGATGCATTGCTCATCAACACCGGCCGTGGCGGCATCGTGAACGAAGCGGCGCTTATTACTGCCCTTGAACAGGGTCGACTGGGGGGCGTGGCTCTCGACGTCGTGGAGCAAGAGCCGCTGCATCCAAGCAATCCTTTGTTCAAGCTGATAGACCGTGACGACTTCATCCTCAATCCACATATTGCCTGGAGCAGTGAGGATGCCATGCAGCAGTTGATGGATAGCGCGGTAGATAACATCAGTGATTTCGTTGCCCGCAAGACCTCTGATAAAAGGATCCGTAGCGCATGACCCTCGAGACCAAGAGCAGCTATGTCAACGGTGCTTTCGTCGCGTTGGACAGCGGCACCGATTTGCTGGAAAACCGCAACCCATCGAACCCCGGCGAAGTTGTCGAGCGCTTCGTACGTGCCGACCAAGTCCTTACCGAGGTGGCGATCGATGCGGCACGTCGAGCCGCCCCTGCTTGGGCTCGCAGCAATCCTCAACAACGCGCTGACGCACTGGACTTCATCGGCAGTGAAATTCTCGCTCGTCGCGAGGAGCTGGCTACCCTGCTGGCTCGCGAGGAAGGGAAAATCGTCCGTGAAGCACTTGGCGAAGTGGATCGTGCCGGCCGCTCCTTCAAGTTCTACGCTCAGGAAGCCTTGCGGGCTGAAGGTGAAAAATATCAGTCGGTACGCCAGGATGTGGGCATAGATGTATTCACCCAGCCTCTCGGAGTGATTGGGATAATCGCGCCATGGAACTTCCCGATCGCTATCCCTGCGTGGAAGATCGCTCCTGCGCTTTGCTTCGGCAATTGCGTAGTCTTTAAGCCTGCCGAACTGGTGCCCTCCTCGGCTTGGGCGCTGGCTGAAATCATTTCCCGCGCAGGTCTTCCTGCTGGTGTTTTCAACATGCTGATCGGCCCTGGTCGAAGTGTTGGAGACACCATCATCCGTTCGCCCAAGGTCGACGGCATCAGTTTCACTGGCTCCGAGCACACAGGCCGGCAGATCGCCAAACTAGCAGCTGACGGCATGAAAAAAGTGCAGCTTGAAATGGGCGGCAAAAACCCACTGATCGTGCTGGACGATGCAGACCTCGAGCAAGCCGTGGACATAGCACTCAATGGTTCGTTCTTCAGTACGGGCCAACGATGCACGGCCAGCTCCCGGGTAATAGTCACCGAAGGTATTCACGACGCGTTCGTGCAGCGCCTGGCGGAGCGAACCCGCGCGCTGAAGGTCGGCAATGCGCTACAGGCAACTACCGATATCGGCCCAGTGGTCGATGCGCGCCAGCTGGAACAGAACTTGATGTACGTGGCCAGCGGACGTGAACAGGGCGCAAAATTGGTGTGTGGCGGTGAGCGCGTGGAGAATGCTGCCGGTGCTTACCTGTTCACGCCGGCGTTGTTCACCGAAGTAAAAGCGAATATGCGCATCTACCGGGAAGAGATCTTCGGCCCTGTGCTGAGCGTGTTGAAGGTACGTGATTACGAGGAGGCGTTCAGCGCTGCCGAAGACACTGCCTTCGGATTGTCTGCGGGTATCGTCACCACCTCGCTGCGTCATGCCGAACACTTCAAACGCAATAGCTCAGCCGGAATGGTCATGGTCAACCTGCCGACAGCAGGCGTCGACTACCATGTACCGTTCGGCGGCAATGGTGCCTCGAGCCTTGGCTCTCGCGAACAAGGCACCCACGCTCGTCAGTTCTTCACCCGCGTCAAAACCACATACCAATTGGCTTAATTCAAGGCACTCGCCTCGCGTGCAGGCTCACTCACCCCCGCTTGTTCAAGCGGGGGTGAGTCCTCACGATCAAAAAATCCAGTCGATCGTGAGCCACACCCTGAAAGGGCATTTGACATGCCCCGTGCGACGTCGCATCGGACTGCATGCAGAGCACTGATGTCTTTTAGATCTCGCCTGAGATAATACGATTCTGCGTTTTAGGGAAAACCCGCGCCAAGCAATTTCGGAATGGCCAGCCGCCCTACTGCCCAGCTCAAACTCCGCTTCTTCCTGAACCACTCCATCACATCGCTATCAAGCGTTTTCTCAGTAAAGAGAATGCTTGGAGAAACCCATTTTCGAGCACGTGGTTCAGGGGTTCCCTAGAGCGCACGAACGATGGATTGTTTCGTCGCCCAGCATCTGAGAGATGCCTCGTGAATTGGCAGATAGCCTCATGAACAAAGGCTTACAGGATGGTCACCACCGCTCCATCCAGGTCGTTTTCTTGCATAACCTAAAGTAATGCGAGCAGCAAAATTAGGCGCGTTGACGCTCCGCAATCCCCCTCGGAGAATGTGGCTACATCGTGATGTACCTACAAAAAGCCCGTCGAGGAAACAATGAACATTACGTCAGTTAAATCACATCGTGAACTGGTTGCATCGCGGCAGCCTGGCTTCGGTATGAACGGCGAGCTATTTGGTCGCCAGGACATATTCGACACCGACGTTGATATCTTTTTCACCAAACACTGGATACTTCTAGGCGTCACCGCCGACGTAGCCGAGCCTGGCGATGTGTCGACCATCGACATCGGCAAGTCGTCGATCATCCTGGTACGCGACGACGACGAGCAGGTACGAGCCTACCGCAACGTCTGTCGGCACCGGGGTGCGCGCCTCAAGGAGGCTGGCAAGTCTACCGTTGGCATGCTGGTTTGCCCCTACCATCAATGGACGTACGACCTCGACGGAAGCCTCAAGCACGCGGCGCATATGGGGAAGGATTTCGACCCTAAGTGCCGCAGCCTAATGCCTGTTCACTGCAAGGTCGTTGGAACGCATATTTTCGTATGCCTCAGCGACAACCCGCCTGAGGACATCTCCGTTCTGGAGGAGACGATGACTCCCCGGTTCTCACCCTACGATCTGACCAACACAAAGATCGCTTACGAGTCGGAAATCATCGAGAACGGAAATTGGAAGCTTGTGATGGAGAACAATCGCGAGTGCTACCACTGCGCTGCGACTCATCCAGAACTCACCGCGTCATTCCTTCCTGAGGACTTTGGTTTTTGCACTGACGGGCTTGGCGAAGACTCGCTCAAGGCCCTCGACGAATACCACCAGCGCAACGCCAATACTCAGAAGAATTGGGAAGACGAAGGCCATATTTGCTCTCCGGTCGAATACCTAGGCGAAGACGCTGTGACCCAATTTCGTACTCAGCGCCTGGTGATCGCCAACCGCGGTGAGTCTCAAACTATCAGTACCGAGGTCGCCTGCACGAAACTGCTCGGCGAACTTAGTCGTCGCGACCTGGGTGACACCCATATGTGGACGCACAACTCGTGGACCCACGTAATGAGCGACCACGCAGTGATCAGCTACATCATCCCACTGTCACCGGATCGAACCCTGGTTCGTTCCAAGTGGATCGTGCGAGCGGACGCTATTGAGGGTGTGGACTACGACCTCAAGACCCTGACTGAAGTGTGGGCAGCAACCAATTTGCAAGATGCGAATCTGGTCGGAATCACACACAGCGGCACTCAGGATCCTGCTTACTCGCCAGGTCCGTTCTCCGCTTTTACCGAGAGCTACGTCGACCAGTTTTCTCGCTGGTACGCCGCACGCCTAGCCGCGCATAACGTGTGAGGTCGACGATGAACGCCTTTCAAAATCTCGCCACCATCGACGATGACAAGCGCTTCGCTGATACCGATCACTGGAGCGCCTTCGGCGCACTTTGGCCGAGCGGTGACAGCAAACAGATCCAATGCCTGAGCGTTGTAGATGAAACACACGACGTTAAGACCTTCAATTTTCGTTGCCCGGATTACACTGCTCTTGCTTACGAACCCGGGCAGTTTCTCACCGTATCTCCGATTATCGAGGGGCAGACGGTGTCGCGCTGTTACACCCTGTCTTCGACGCCAACCCGGCCTTTCGCCTTTTCCATTACAGTCAAGCGAGTGCCGGGCGGGGTTGTCTCGAACTGGCTTCATGACAACCTCCAGGCCGGACATACTCTCGTTGCCTCTGGCCCCGCGGGTAATTTCACACCGGTGGCAGGCCCTGCGCGCAAGTTGCTCTTTCTGTCGGCAGGCTCGGGCATAACGCCGCTGATGGCCATGAGCCGAGCCGCTAGCGATTTATTCGCTGCGCTGGATATCGTATTCGTGCACAGCGCCCGAACGCCTAAGGACATCATCTTCCGAGAAGAACTGCAGCGCCTTGAACGCACTCAGACTCGAGGTCGCTTTCGCACACTGTTCTTCTGCGAAGGCTATGGCGACGAGCCCGACTGGAGCGGAGCGATAGGTCGGTTGTCGCTAACCGAGCTGCAAAATCAGGTTCCTGACTTCAAGGAGCGAGAGGTATTCACCTGCGGGCCTCAGGGTTACATGAATGCGACTAAGGCGCTGCTTGGCGAAGGTGGCTTTGATCTAACTCACTACCATCAGGAAAGCTTCGACATATCGGCGGAGGCGATCATCGAACCAGCCCCTGTTGAAGCTACGCCGGATCAGGCGCAGGGTACTTTCACCGTGCGCCTGGCTCGCTCGGGCAAGGAGTTCACCATGACGGCTGAACAAACCGTGCTCGCCGCGGCGAAGAAAGCTGGTGCAATCGTGCCCTCCTCCTGCAGCCAGGGTGTGTGTGGCACCTGCAAGACTGCAGTACTCGAAGGAACTGTGGAAATGAATCACAACGGCGGTATCCGTCAGCGTGAAATCGACAAAGGGCTGCGCCTACTGTGCTGCAGCAGGCCTACTTCAGATTTGGTTGTAGACCTCTGAAGTCACGCTCCAAATCGCCCCACGTCATAAGAGACAGATCGTCATATGACCTGTCCCGTCTGTTCTATGGTTAGCAAACCGAGCGATGAGATAGTCAGCTCGAAACGCAGCCTAGAAAGACGGGGCTCATTGGCGTATCGCGCACTTCGTCGCCATGGCTGACGTACACCTACAGTGGATCGGATCAGCCGATTTCGCTAGTCCCTTATCGATACGAAGCGAACAGCCGAGGGAGATCCAATGCAAAACCTGGGCATTTTGGGCGTTGGGGAGCTTACCGAAAAGGTTGTTTACGGCCTTCGCCGTAGTGGCTTCTACGGCAACATCTACCTTTCACCACGTAATCAGGAGCGCTCAGGGCGACTGGCTACTGACTACAACTGTCAGTTAATGGATAGCAATCAGGCCGTCGTCGACCACGCTGACATTTTACTGCTGGGGGTACGCCCGGACGCGGTTAAGAATCTGGCCCAGGAAGTCACTCTCTCTCCAGATCAGCTTCTGATCTCACTGGTGGCCGGTATCAGCCTGACGACTCTGAGCAACTACTTTCACAAGGCAAACTGCACAAGGGCGATGCTTTCTTACGCGGCGCAGATCAACCAGTCAGTCGTCGTGGTGTGCCCGCCGAACACAAAAGTCGAAGACTTGCTCAGCCCTCTTGGCAACCTGGTCGTAATTGAACAGGAGTCTGCTTTCGAACTGGCGACTGTCGCAGCCTGCATGAACGGCTGGTTCTATTTCCTGCTACACGATTTGCAGCAGTGGCTAGCAGAAAAGGGTTTGACTCCAGAGCAGGCTAGAGAGCTGGTATTGGGAAACTTGCAGGACTGTGTGGCCAGCGCCAAACAGCAACCCAAACAGAGCCTTAAGTCGCTTGGACTGAGCATCGCCACACCGGGAACATTCACCGCCAGCGGACTCGATGTGCTCAGGCATCAGCACTCAAGCGCAACATGGGGCGCAGCGTGCGAGGTGGTGCTCGATGCCCTGCAGGCGAGCAATTGCCGCTGAATGAACTGATCTGCCTCGCCTTGGGTGTTCGCACCGGAGGGCCACCTCATATCTGATTACACCTGTAACACCAGCCCCTACGCTGCGCCCCACTGAGGGTGCCTAAGTGGCTAACGCTCATCGCAAGCTCACCGCGTAAGCGCTACTCAGGCGAAAGGCCTGTCTATCTTGCTGTTTCTCGCTGCACAAACAAAAAAGGAGAACGAACCGTGAAATTTGAAGGTATCTATACGCCGGCCATCACACCGCTCACCTCTGATGGGCAGATCGATTTACCGGCGTTTGGTGAAGTACTCGAGTACCTGATCGAGTCCAAGGTTAACGGCATCATTATTGGCGGCTCCACTGGCGAGTATTACGCACAGACCGCCCAGGAACGGCTCAACCTGGCCAGCAAGGCCAAGGACGTCATCAATGGCCGACTGCCTTTGATCATTGGCACAGGCGCCATTCGAACCGATGACTCGGTGGCATTCGCCAAAGCCGCCAGGGAAATAAAAGCTGACGCACTTTTAGTAGGTACCCCGCCGTACGCCCTGCCAACTCAGCAGGAAATCGTGACTCACGTGCAGGCAGTTGATAACGCTGCTGGACTTCCAATCATGCTTTACAACTATCCAGGTCGCATGGGCGTCGCTATGGGCGAAGAGGTATTTTCAGCCCTCGCGTGCAACAAGAATATTGTTGCCATCAAGGAGAGCAGCGGAAACGCTGCCAGCCTGCACCTGCTGGCTAGCAAATACCCGCAGATCGCCTTGTCCTGTGGCTGGGATGACCAGGCATTGGAGTTTTTTGCCTGGGGCGCTCGTAGTTGGGTCTGCGCCGGCTCAAACTTCATACCAAAAGAGCACGTCGCCCTTTACCAAGCCTGCGTGGTCGAGAACGACTTCGTCAAAGGCCGACGCATCATGACTGCCCTGCTGCCGTTGATGGACTTTCTGGAAACCGGGAAATTCGTGCAGTCGATCAAGTACGGCAGCGAAGTGGCAGGTCTCAAAAGCGGCGGCGTACGTGCGCCGCTGCAGGCGCTCAGCGACGAAGAAAAGCAGACACTCACAGGCATAATCACGACGCTCAAACAAAACGTCGCAGGCATTACCGGTGAGACCCGACCTGCTATTTAGCTCAGCAGGAATCTGCGGGAAAGGGGCAACGCCACGCAGGCGAAATAGGAACCGGCAACATTCAATAAAACCTGATCGTGCCAGGCACTTCCAGATAGCAGGAGCAGCTCATGAAAGGTTACTGGATAATCCTCGCCACCGAAATTAGAGACCCGCAAGCACAGCAGGCATATGCTCAACGTTGGAAACCGATTGCCGACAAATACGGTGCGGCTCTTAAATTGCTGGATGCCTGCGTACTGAAAGAACAAAGCCACAGCAGTCGTGTGACAGCAGTGGAGTTCCCCTCCTACGCACATGCCAAAGCCTGTTACGAGGATCCTGCGTATGCCGACGCGAAGATATTTGCACTCAGTGCATCGAGTCGCGAACTGCTCATTATTGAGGGGGATCTTGCTTAAACCTGCGCTAACGAACACCCGCTTACGAACGTGCACAGGCCCTGACGTAATCTACCGGGCCAACCAGCATCGCTTGAGCAAGAACTCTTCCTAGTTTGGGTAGCGAGACAACAGCATGAGTGCGATCGCAAAGAATGCGAACGAAGTGGAAAGGTCAAAAGCGTCCCTGATAGGAATTGGACTTTGCCTGCTTTCGATGTTCGTTTTCGCCATGCAGGATGGCATCACCAAGGTGCTTGTAAAAGACCTGCCCATCGCCGAACTGGTGATGGTTCGGTACTGGTTCTTCCTGCTCTTCGCGCTCGTTTTCGTAACGTTCAAGGGTGGTCTGAAGTCAGCTGTCAAAACCGCTCACCCATGGCTGCAGATGGCCAGATCGCTACTGGGCGTATTGGAAATCGCGGTGTTCGGCCTGGCTTTGAAGTATCTAGGCCTTTCCGAAACCCATGCTATCTACGCGATTTTCCCGCTGATAACGTTGGCGCTCGCAGGTGTACTGTTACGTGAGTATGTGCGCCCGCGGCAATGGCTCGCAGCGATCATCGGGTTCGGGGGAATACTCGTGATCCTGCGGCCAGGTGCAGGCGTTTTCAGTATCGAGTCGCTCATCCCGCTGCTGGCAGCGTTAATGTTCGCCCTCTTCAATATACTCACGCGCAAAATCAGTACGGCCGATAGCTTCGCGACCAACATGCTCTATATGGGTTTCTGGGGCGCAATCACGGCAACTATCCTGGGCCTCCCTCAGTGGGTAACGCCGTCTCACAGTCAGTGGGTACTGATCCTGATCCTTTCCTCGACAGGTATCTTGGCTCAGCTCTTACTGCTACAAGCCTTGAAATATGCGTCCGCAGCGACGCTCCAGCCTTTCAATTACACACTTCTGTTGTTCGCATCGCTGCTGGGCGTGGTCTGGTTCAGTGAGGTTCTCAGCGCTGACCTAATAATCGGCGGTGCGCTGGTAGTTTTCGGCGGGTTATTGGCTCTTCAGCGCCGTAGTCATTGACCGCCATGCTAAAACGATAAGTACCTGCAAGTGGCCTTACGGCTCGTCCATCAAGTAAGCATTCGCCGCCATGCTCTGCCGTTTCACCCCTTGCCTCGCTCCTCAAGGTATCTGGCTAATAGTTCGTATACGCGATCATCACCTGCCTGCGCGACGTTAAAACGCGTCCAGGGCATCGCGTGCCCGTCCGGCATGAACAGCTGCCCGGGGAACAACAGCATCCCCCTGCCCCGCGCCCAGCAAGCCAACTCATAGCTATCGCTTATCTCGGGGTGCCGGGCCCAGAGGAAGAGCCCCGCGCGCGGTTCGTGAAAAAGCTCCATCCCCGCCGACTCAAGACGCCGCGCTACATCTTCGTGGGCCTCGCCAAGGCGCTCACGCAAGTGGCGAACGAACTTACGTTGCTGCCCCTGCAAAAGGATGTTCAACGCGAGGCTTTCGGTCAGTTCCGAACTGGTTAGGCCGCTGGCCATTTTCAGTGGCAGCAATTGCTCTATCAGCTCTCGATGTGCACTTATCCAGCCCACCCGCAGCGCCGGGGCAATGGTTTTGGAAAGGCTGCAAATGTGGATGACACGTTCCAGCTGATCCAGACTGGCCAGCGTCGGTTGCGCGATCGGAGCGAGATCCGCATAAATGTCGTTCTCGACAATCAACACATCGTACTGCTGCGCCAGTTGCAACAGCCGATGACACGTCGGCAGCGACAGGCTCGTGCCGGTTGGGCTATGCAGCCGTGACTGGATGAACATCACTCGAGGATGATGTTCACGCAGTAAGTGCTCGAGACGTTGCAGATCCAATCCCCCAACGCCGCGGGGGACGCCCAAGAGGCGCGCACCTTTCAGATGCAAGTTGAGGAAAAGATTGTGGTAACCCGGTTCTTCAACCAGCACAGCGTCGCCGCTACGTACTAACAAACGCACTACCAGATCCAGTGCTTGGCTGGCCCCTGTAGTAAGCAGCATTTGCTCCGGGCCCACTGCGATCCCAGCCTCAGCGAGCCTATCGCAAATCCTTGTCCGCAGCGCCGGCAATCCCTGCGCGTGACCATAGTTGCTGAAATCGTGTGGCCGCTGACGCGCCAGGGTACGCAGCCCACGCTGCATGCCCTCGCCATCCAACCATGTATCAGGCAGACGCCCAATACCTGGGCATAGCTGCATGCCTAAGGGCGTGAACACCTTGTGCAATAAAAGGTGGGTGTCGAAATTCAAGGGCGAGGCTTCGCTGTACGCCGCCGCCTCATCCAAGGTGCTGCGCACGAAGAACCCGGCATTGGGCAAGGCGATCAGGCATCCACGGGCTACCAGCCGATCATAGGCTTCGACCACGGTGAAGTGGCTTATTCCATGGACAGAAGCGAACTTGCGAATCGACGGTAGCCGCGCGCCGGAGCGAAGACGCCGCAAGGCGATAGCTTCGGCCACGCCCTCAACAATTTGGGTAACCAACGGAATAGTCGAATCAGCATCGAGTATCAGCATCACGATAACTCACTGTACAGGTCGCCAGGCCTATACAGCCTTGCAGTAAACGAACAGAAGCTGTGCATGGTGCCCTTCGTGCCCGGTACCGCACTATCAGGTAGCGGACGATATACATAACAAGGAACAACCATGCATGACTTCGACTTCAAGCTGGATCCGGGCTCGATAAGCGATGAGGAATGGCATGCCCGATGTGAGCTGGCCGCGCTGTATCGGTTGATCGCGCATTTCCGCTGGACTGACCATCTGGACACACACGTTTCAGTCCGGGTACCGAATGAAGATGATCATTTCCTTATCAACCGCTATGGCGTGATGTTCCATGAGATGCGCGCCCGCGACCTGATCAAGGTCAACCACGCTGGCGACGTGGTCGATACCCGCGCCAACCCCGGCAGCGTCAATCGGGCAGGTTTCAATATCCACTCAGCGTTGCATCTTGCGCGCGCAGATATCAATTGCGTCATCCATACCCACACCGCTGCGGGTATTGCGGTGTCAGCGCAAGCGGAAGGCCTGCTACCCATCAGTCAACACGCTCTAAAGTTTCATCGACGCCTGGGTTACCACGACTACGAAGGTTTGTCGTTGATCGAAGAGGAGCGCGGCCGTCTGAGCCGCGATCTTGGGCCACACATGGCCATGATTCTCCGCAACCACGGCTTGATCGCAGCGGGTGGCTGCATCGCCGAAGCCTTTTACAACCTGCACTTCCTCGAGCGCGCCTGCCAGGCACAGGTTCTGGCCTTGGCTGGTGGCCGAGAGCTGAACTTTCCGCCGAAGGATATCTGCGAACGCGCGGCTCTCCAGGAAGAGAGCGCCATTCTCGAAGGCCAGCACTTGCTCGCATGGGAAGCGGCTCTGCGCCTGATCGCACGGGACGATGACGACTACCGCATCTGACTGACCCCACATCCATCACTGATAACAACATCAAGAGGTGAACATGAAACACTCCATATTAGCGGCCCTGCTGATGGGCCTCACCGGCACCGCACTAGCCACCGACCTTACCGTGGTGTCTTTTGGCGGCGCCAGCAAAGCAGCCCAGACTCAGGCTTTCTTCAAGCCCTTCGAAGAGCATGCCAACAAGAAACTGGTCATAGGCGAATGGAATGGCGAGATGGGCAAAATCAAAGCAATGGTCGACACCCAAAGCGTGGTTTGGGATGTGGTACAGATCGAAGGCCCCGAGCTGATGCGTGGCTGTGAAGAAGGCCTGTTCGAGAAACTCGACCCAGCGGTATTCGGTGATGCCGCCAACTATGTGCCGGGTACCTTAACCGAGTGCGGCGCCGGCGTACTGGCCTGGTCAATGGTCATGGCCTACGACAGCAGCCGACTGAAAGATGCACCCAGCGGCTGGGCAGATTTCTGGGACACGCAGAAATATCCGGGCAAGCGCGCGCTACGTAAAGGCGCCAAATACACCCTGGAGATCGCTTTGCTCGCCGATGGCGTAGCGCCTGATCAACTATACAAAGTGCTGGCTACGCCCCAGGGCGTAGAACAGGCATTCCGCAAGCTAGACCAAATCAAGTCTTCGATCCAATGGTGGGAATCGGGCGCACAACCCATGCAGTTTCTGGCCAGCGGCGATGTGGTCATGAGTACGGCCTACAACGGCCGGGTATTCGCCGCCCAACAGGAAGGCGCAGCGATGAAGCCAGTATGGAATGGCAGTCTGTATGCGATCGACTCATGGGCGATTCCTAAAGGCAGTGCCAACAAAAACCTCGCCGAAGAGTTCATGGCTTTCTCGTTGCGGCCAGAGCAGCAGAAGATCCATACCGAGCAACTCGGCTATGGCTCGACCAACGTCAAGACCAACGCCTTGCTAGCACCGGAACTGGCGGCTCAGTTAAACACCGCACCACAGAACATGGCTCAAGCTCTGCCCATCGATATGAGCTTCTGGGTCGATCACGGGGAGGACCTGGAAGAGCGTTTCAACGTGTGGGCAGCACGCTAGACAGCACTTTACCCCACCGGGCAGACTAGCCTGAGTAGATTCGACTAGGGTGAGGATAGGCGCGTACCTGTTGGCAAAACCGTCGTGTGCGCGCCTCTGATCACACAACGCACACCCGAGCGATTTCGCCTTGCTTGAGTTGCAGTCGCTGGACTGTGCCATAAGGGCATGTGAGCCAACGCACAACGGAGGGAGAGAAACGGAGCAGTGAGGGGCAAGTAGCCCTCACCTGGATGCACTGACCTCAGATAAAAATAGTGCCACGCAAGTACAGTGCGCCGTGCCCACAAATTATCACCCTGCCGCTGTCCAGAACTTCACAGTGCAAGCGGCCCTTGCGCGCCCCACCATGTTCAGCACTCAGGCGGCGTTTGCCCAGGCGCTCGGCCCAAGAGGGCGCCAGAGAAGTGTGAGCGGAGCCCGCGACCGGGTCTTCATTCACGCCCAATCGGCTCTACTGCACAATGTGACGATGTCCCTTTTGTGTGAACAGCCAAATGCTCTGCTGTACTCGCGGCTAAACTGGGATGGACTCTCGTAACCCACTCTGAACGCAGCGTTGAGGCATCTAGATGCTCACTCAGCATCAAGCGCTTGTCCTCGCTTAGCCTGAGCCACTTTTGGAACTGGAGCGGGCTCATTTCCGTAGGTTGGCGGAAGTGCTGATGAAACGAAGGGGCACTCATCTGCACTCGCGCAGCAAGTTCCTCCACTCGAAGAGGGGCAATGTAATTGAGCTTCAACCAGTCGATTGCTCTGGCGATTCGGTACCCCTGCCCGTCGACGGATGCAATCTGCCGCAGCTTGGCTGCTTGGTCGCTTGCCAATAGCCGATAGTGAATTTCCCTCTGGATAAAAGGCGTCAGGGTTTGGATAGCCTCTGGTTCATCCAGAAGCTCGAGCAGCCGTGTAAACGGAAGCAGTATGCCTAGTGTTGTTTCACCAATCCCCACACTGGGATCTGCGGGCCATGCCCGGTGTGGTTGAAGACCACCATGACCGATCAATTCCGCAATGATTCGTAAACCGACTTAAGTGTAAGTCCAACGCACGGCACCTCTCTGCTTGCCGTTACCACCTCAGAATCAGCCGGAAGATCCAAGGACGTAATCAAAAAGCGAGTGGTGTTGTATGGGTAAGCCTCACCACCCAGCCAGAGCCGCTTGGTGGGTATCGCTGACGTAATCGTCGAGGCTTTCGGGAAGCAGGGTGCTTTGGCCTCGGTGTTCACCCTGGATTAACCGTTTCATGGGTTTCCCTTGCGATGAATTTCTCAGAAATCATAACAAAGGTTTGTCCGAGCGTTATTACACACTCTGGGCCAATTGCTACCCGTTGTCGGGCCTTTGGCGCGACACAAAAAAGCCCGCTGTTAAGGCGGGCTTTCAGGTGTCTCCAAGGGGAGGCTATATGCCAACGAATTCTCGGAGCAAGCGACCTGAGAATAAACGGAATATCACCTCTGCGGGACAGCGATCAAACACCCGTAGCTTCCAGTCCAGTCGGTAGCACCTTGGTTCACCCGCACGGTTCTCGTTTGATCCCCCCCGATACCAAGAAGCCGCTGGAGTGAAATAGTTACCTAAAGCAAGGTGCACGGTAGCGGGGCGTCCTGGGAGATTGGACGGAAGCGTGGGTCGGGAATTGGTTAGCCGCCGGGAGCGCAATCAATCGAAAACTCATTGTAAATAGGCAATAAAATAAGCGAATTGCTATACCAGCCCAAGATAATTCCAGAAGAAAATCATTCTTTTCAGTCTGATTTTGCTGGATCTGTGACATGAAGATCGGAATCCTCGGCTCGGGAAGCATGGGGGGACAGCTTGGGGTCATCTTTTCCAAGCTGGGCCACGAAGTGACGTTCAGCTATTCCCGCAGCGAGCGGAAGCCGGCGAACCTGGCGGCGGCAGGTGGCAATGCCAAAACTGGCACGCCAAGGGAAGCTGCCGAGCACGCGGAACTGGTGCTTCTCGCCGTGCATTGGCTGGATCTTGATGACGTTCTCGCCCAAGCCGGCGACCTGCCAGGGAAGGTCGTGCTCAGTTGCACCATGCCTCTGGACGCAGGCAATAGCGAACTGGTGGTTGGCCACACGGATTCGGGCGCTGAATCCATCGCGTGCCGACTGCCTTCTTCCCATATTGTCGCCTCGTTTCAGGCCACGTCCAGCGAACTGCTGTTCGACGTGTTCGAGGCACGGGACTCGTCCCCGCGTCCCTGCATCGTTTACTGCGGCGACCACGCGCCGAGCAAGGCGCGCGCTGCCGCGCTTCTCGCGCAGATCGCATTCGACCATGTGGACGCCGGCCCCCTGCGCATTGCGCGGCTTGCCGAGCCATTCGGAATGCTCGCCACCGCGCTCGCCTACGGACATGAGGAAGGGCCGAAATGGGTTTATCACTTCAGTCGCTTAGAGTGATGGAGTGCATAAACCGCCTACATCGCTTCTGATCGATATTTCTCAGTGACGAATTAAGCTTGCGCGTCCGGCAGGCCAGGCCTGGCTGTAGGTCAGCCGGCACCGCTGTATATTCATGCGCGAAGGCCGAGCTTGAAAGAATCGCGTGCTTCGGGCTTCGCGTAACAGGAACCGCCCTCACCTAGCTGCGTTTTAGAAAGTTATCGGACAGATAGTCAACTAACGCGCGCATCTTCGGAGAGGGAAACTTGCTGGCTGGCCACAGCAGGTAGAAGGCCTCTCTGATATCGACCTGCTTCTCCAGCACTCGAACGAGATTTCCAGACTTGATTGAATCCCGAACCAAAAAATCCGGTAAATAGGCAAGGCCGTGTCCCTGCGTAGCAAAAAAAACACGGGTTTCGGTGTTATTGCTGATCATGGTGGTCGGCAGATCAACTTCCATCGCCCCGGATTTCGACTTCAGTGGCCATTCCTGTAGCTTTCCCGAATTGGGAAAGCGGTAGTGGATGCACTTGTGCTTCCTCAGATCGCTGGCAATTCGTGGCGTGCCGAGATCTTCTAGGTAACGAGGTGATGCCACGAGAACCACTTTGAATGAACCAAGGTTGCGAAATGTGAGACGCGAGTCGGATGGCTTTCCGGTTCGGATGACTGCATCAAAGCCTTCATCAATGACATCGACTAACCGATCCGTGAAGTCAATATCAAGCTCGATATCAGGGTAGCGTTTCATGAAATCACTGAACACGGGGGCGAAAAGGGTGCCAACGGCAGGAAGGCTGATTCTTAGCCGTCCTTGAGGGTGGGTGCTTGATTGCTGCAACTCGGCCTCGGCATCTTCGATTTCAGCAAGGATGTGCTTGCAGCGTTGCAAGAAACGCACTCCCTCTGCGGTCAGCGTGATGCTGCGTGTGCTTCGATGAAACAAGCGAGTTCCCAAGCGATTTTCCAGACGCGCGATGGCCTTCCCAACCGCCGACGCCGATAGGCCGACTGCCTGGGCTGCGCCCACAAAACTTCGCGCCTCGGCGGCTCTTACAAATACGGCCAAGCTGTTCAGGTGCTCCACGCCCTCTCCAAATTAAGGAATAATATTCTTTTAAGTAAGGAACTGCAGCCTCTTTTTCTCTAATTGTCGCCCACCTATCCTTACGGCTTTAGAGGAGATATCGATCATGTTCGTAGAGTCAGAGATGCCATACGCGCAGCAATGGTTGCGGCCCATTGCGCACATTGGGGCCGTCAAGAGGGAGGTGAATCCATGAGCAACGCGCCCACAAGCAAGGCAGGGAGGGCGATGTTTTTCATCGCCTTGGGAATGTTCGGCCTCTACGCGGTGGAGTTCGGCGTTGTCGGCATCCTTCCTGCCATCATGGAGCGCTACCAGATAAGCATCGTGCAAGCGGGCTGGCTGGTCGGATTCTTCGCCCTCGTCATTGCGATATGCGGCCCCTTCATGGTGCTATGGCTGTCAAAGTTCAACCGCAAGAAGCTGTTGGTGAGTGCGTTGATTGTATTCAGCGTATGCAGTGCGCTTTCAGCATATGCGCCAACATTCGCGAGCCTGATGGCACTAAGAGTCCCGGCCGCCTTGCTGCATGCGGTCTTTTTCTCGGTTGCATTCACCACGGCAAAATCGCTCTATCCGCCGGAGCGAGCAGCTCACGCGACCGCACTTGCGTTTACCGGAACCAGTGTCGGGCTGGTGCTGGGTGTGCCCGCGACGGCATGGGTTGCCGCAAGCTTCAGTTACGAAGCGGCATTTCACTTCTCTGCTGTTGCCAATCTGATCGCGGCCATCGGCATCTGGGCGATGCTCCCGTCCGGCGAACAGGCCAAGAAGAACGCGCAATCACCGCCGCTGGGTGTGCTGAGAAACGCGGGGCTCTGGTTGGCTATCTTGCAGACCATCTGCGTGTTCGCAGCGATGTTCTCGCTCTACAGCTACGCAGTGGAGTATTTGGTGCAAACCACGGGAATGGATGGCCAGAAGATCAGTTTCTTGCTTGTGGTCTTTGGCGTCGGCGGCGTCTTGGGTAATCTGTTCGCCGGCCGCACGCTGGGTCGTGCGCTCCTTGCAACGGTCTTTGCCTATCCACTGATCCTGTCGGCTTCGTACCTCATTGTCATGGTGTTCGCCTCCGCTTCATTCACGTCGATGCTGGCAGTTTGCTTTGTCTGGGGCGCCGCGCACACAGCAGGAATGGTGATCAGCCAAGTCTGGACCGTCTCATCAGCGCCCGAGGCGCCCGAGTTCGTGACGAGCTTGTTTGTCTCTGCTGGCAACCTTGGCGTACTGGCAGGGTCGATGACGGGTGCATGGTTCATCACCTGGGCAGGAATGAACGGGGCAATCTGGAGTGGGTGGCTGTTTTCTGCGCTGGCGACTTTACTTGTGGTGATATCCGTTCGGTTGAAACGCCTGCAACGCATACCTCAGTGTGTGCCTGCTAGCTAAGATCCAGACATTGTGCCGGGGCAGCTTGCCTGCCTCGGCGAGCCGTGAAGGTTATTCAGTTATTCAACTTGCATCTAGGAAACCCGGGCTTTGCGTTTGGGCTGCATTGATCCATTCGGTGCTCGCACAACGTCAGGTCCCGGCGACGCACCGAATAAACGGCTTTTTGCGGCTAAACGATGAACGCTCCGGCGCACCTGGTTTTAGCGACCTCGCGAGTTCAGCTCCTAATCTTTCCTTTACGCTCTGAATCGTCCCCGAAACGGTCTTTGACCCTGCCCCGCGCAGCACCGAATCTCACGCCCACGGCACCCTTAGGTGCCGTGGATATCGCAAAGGAGATGAGGTTCGGCAATGCGAGGCACGACAGTACTGTACGGCCAGGTACTGATAGTTTTGGGCATCACCCTTTCGGGGGTGTGGATCGCAACCCAGTGGACGGCCTCCAAACTGGGTCACCAGCCACGCCTGGGATCGGCATGGTTCGAACTGGGTGAAACCCCCATCTACCATCCGTGGCGATTGCTGGAGTGGTGGTTCTTCTTTGATGCCTACGCGCCGGAAATCTTCAATGCCGGCGGTGCCATAGCGGCCAGTAGCAGCTTGCTGGCTCTGGCCGTTGCCATTGTCATGGCCATCTGGCGTGCGCGTCAGGCCGGTCGTGTCACCACCTACGGCACTGCCCGCTGGGCCGACGCGGATGAGGTGCGAGAGGCGGGGTTAAGCCAATCGGCCGGGGTATTCCTCGGGCTATTCGAGCATACCTACTTGCGTCATGAAGGTCCTGAGCACGTCTTGGCTTTCGCCCCAACCCGCTCAGGTAAAGGCGTGGGACTGGTAGTTCCTACCCTGCTTTCCTGGCCGGCGTCCGCGGTCATCCACGATATCAAAGGCGAGAACTGGAGCCTGACTGCAGGCTGGCGCTCACGGTTCTCGCACTGTTTGCTGTTCAATCCGACAGACCCGGCGTCAGCCGCCTACAACCCTCTCCTTGAAGTGCGTCGCGGTACCCACGAGGTGCGCGATGTACAGAACATTGCCGACGTACTGGTCGACCCTGAAGGTGCACTAGAACGCCGAAACCATTGGGAGAAAACCAGCCACGCGCTGCTGGTCGGCGCCATCTTGCACGTGCTCTACGCAGAGCAGGACAAGACACTCCGCGGCGTGGCCAATTTTCTTTCGGATCCAGCCTGTCCGTTCGAAGTGACCCTGCACAAGATGATGGTCACCCCGCACCTGGAAAATGCACCACATCCGATTGTTGCGTCTGCAGCGCGGGAGGTTCTGAACAAGAGTGAAAACGAGCGCTCGGGCGTACTGTCCACGGCGATGTCCTTCCTCGGTCTCTACCGAGACCCGACCGTTGCACAGGTCACGTCACGCTGCGATTGGCGGATCGCAGATCTCATTTCCGCCGAGCACCCGGTGTCGCTGTATCTGGTCGTCCCCCCATCCGATATTAGCCGTACCAAGCCGCTCATACGCCTGCTCCTCAATCAGATCGGACGGCGACTGACCGAGTCGCTCGAAGCTAATGACAGCCTCGCACGTCGGCACAAGCTGCTGCTCATGCTCGACGAGTTTCCGGCTCTGGGTCGCTTGGACTTCTTCGAATCTGCGCTCGCCTTCATGGCCGGCTATGGGCTGCGTGCATTCCTTATTGCCCAGTCGCTCAACCAGATCGACAAGGCCTACGGCCAGAACCACTCGATTCTGGACAACTGCCATGTACGGGTGACGTTTGCGACCAACGATGAGCGCACCGCAAAGCGCATTTCCGAAACCCTGGGCACCGCAACAGAGCTGCGTCTTCAACGCAACTACGCCGGCCACCGTCTAGCCCCTTGGCTGGGCCATTTGATGGTGTCCCGTCAGGAGACAGCCAGACCCTTGTTGACGCCTGGGGAAGTAATGCAGCTTCCAGCCGACGAGTCCGTCGTGATGCTCGCAGGCCATGCGCCGATACGGGCCAAGAAGTTGCGCTACTTCACCGATGACAACTTTCAAACGCGCGTGCTGCAGGCACCTCAATTGGAGCCTGGACGATATGCCGATGCACCCACACCTCGTGCTGATGACTGGAGCAATTTGCAGCTGCCCGAGGCGCAAGAGGCCCAGCCGATCGGCGACTCGACCCGCTTGGCGCCAGTCGAAGGCAGCCACCTGGATTACCAGCACGACCTGATCGAATCACGCCAGCTGCAGGCTTCAGCTGACGTCTCCAGTGATCTTTTCCTTCTCGATGAAGACGACATGCCTTGTGCATTCCCATGCCAGCCAGATCCTGACTTTCAACGTTCGGCAAGGCTGGCTGCCCTTGATCCTGACGATGGAGTTGCCTTATGAGTCGCGCCCGTTTGAACCTATTCATTCAGCCCGAGCATGCAAAACGCCTCAATGAACTCGCGATCAAAAAGGGCGTATCCAAGTCCTCGATCGTGGCCACTGCCCTCGCCTCCTGGCTTGCGCCCCAGGCTGGCGAGCAGCGTGACACGGCCATAGCCAAACGACTGGATCGTCTGTCACGACAATTCGAACGCCTGGAACGCGATCAGAACATTCTCGTTGAAACCATGGCGCTCTACATCCGCTACTACCTGACGGTCAGCACACCGGTGCCCGAGGCACACCAGGAGGCAGCACGTGCACAGGGCAAGCTGCGCTTCGCTCAGTTCGTAGAGCAACTGGGCCGTCACCTTCAGCGAGGCCGCAGTCTGGCCACAGACCTGCAAGCGGCTGAGCCTCAGAGCACTCAACACCATGGCGGTGATCATCAATGAGCAGCGCCGCCTTCTCCGTAGCGGCTGCCGCTGAAGCCTCATTGGATCGCCGCACCCGCATGCTGCGTACCGCGATGGGCCCGCTGATCGCTGCCGCACTCGACGATCCCGACGTGGTTGAAGTGATGCTCAATCCCGACGGGGTGCTCTGGTCAGATCGACTTACCCAAGGTCGCGTCCGTCTGGGCACGCTGCCCCCTGAGCATGGTGAACGGATCATTCGCTTGGTGGCTGCGCACGTTGGCGCCGAAGCACACCGTACAAAGCCTTTGCTCAGCGCTGAACTGCCAGAGACGGGTGAGCGATTCGAAGGCGTCCTCCCCCCCGTGGCAAGTGCCCCAACCTTCGCCTTGCGCAAACGCTCCTGCGGCGTCATCTCCCTGGGGCAGTACGTAGCTGATGGAATACTCAGTTGCGATCAAGCGCAGTACCTGCAGGCAGCGGTGCGCGACCGGCAAAACATTCTGGTCGCAGGTGGTACGGGTACCGGCAAGACGACGCTCGCCAACGCCATGCTCGAGGAAGTTGTCAGCACCAATGATCGCGTCCTGGTGCTTGAAGACACCATCGAACTGCAGTGCCCAGTCCATGACCACGTTGCTCTGCGAACGAAACCCGGACTCGTATCCATGGCGGATCTGGTGCGGAGCACGCTGCGCTTGCGACCTGACCGGGTCGTGGTGGGTGAGGTGCGCGGAGGCGAAGCGCTGGATCTGATAAAGGCCTGGGGAACTGGCCACCCGGGTGGTATCGCAACCATCCATGCCGGCTCTGCTCAAGGTGCCCTGCTTCGTCTCGAGCAACTGATTCTCGAGGTTGCGCTCACAGCGCCCCGCGCGTTGATCGCCGAGACGGTCAACCTGGTGGTTTTCCTGTCCGGCCGCGGGCGAAGCCGGCACGTCCAGCAGATTGCCCGTGTCATGGGACACGACAGCCACGGTTACCAGCTCGCGTCCATCGACACCCTACTTCGTACCCGTGATAGCCAGGGAGAACGGTCATGACACGTCTCTTCGCTCATGCTCGCCAGCGCATCTTTCACGCGTTACTGGGAGCCATGATCTACCTCAATCTGCCAGCAATAGCCCTTGCTGCCGGGTCAGGCATGCCGTGGGAAGGGCCGCTGCAGTCAATCCTCGACTCGGTACAGGGGCCTGTGGCGCGAATCATCGCGGTGATCATCATTATCGCCACGGGGCTGGCCCTTGCGTTCGGCGACACCAGCGGCGGGTTTCGCAAACTGATCCAGATCGTTTTCGGCCTCTCTATCGCCTTCGCGGCTTCGTCGTTCTTTCTCAGCTTTTTCAGCTTTGCAGGGGGAGCGACGGTATGAACGGTGAACGCATGACCGGCTTCGAAGTGCCGCTGCACCGCTCGCTGTCCGAGCCAATCCTGCTCGGCGGCGCACCACGCAATGTCGCGATCCTCAACGGCACACTAGCAGCGGTGGTAGGCCTGGGCCTGCAGCTATGGATTCCTGGCTTGGTGCTATGGGTCGTCAGCCATTCGCTTGCGGTATGGGGCGCGCGGCTGGATCCCCAGTTTCTGCCGGTCTTCGCAAGGCACATCAAGCAGCGCGCGTTGCTGGACGTGTGAGTGCAAGACGATGATGAATCTCTCCGAATTCCAGCGCCGCCCCGCCCAACTTGCGGACTGGCTACCTTGGGCAGGACTCATAGCCCCTGGCGTCGTATTGAACAAGGACGGCGCGTTTCAACGCACCCTACGCTTTCGTGGCCCCGACATGGACAGCGCTACACAGGGTGAGCTGCTGGCCCTTTCAGCTCGACTGAACAATGCATTGCGCCGGCTTGGCTCAGGCTGGGCGCTGTTCATCGACGCTGAGCGTCTCGCAGCGAGCGATTACCCCCAGAGCTCGTTTCCCGATGCTCTGTCCTGGCTGGTTGACCACGAGCGCCGGGCAGCATTTGAAGCGCAAGGCAGCCACTTCGAAAGCGCCTATCACCTGACGCTGCTGTATTTGGCGCCGGAAGAAACGCACTCGCGCGCGGCTGGCTTGTTGTTCGAACGGCAGACCCAGCAGCGTGTTGACTGGCGCGAACAGCTGGCAGGTTTCATCGCCGAGAGCGATCGCTTCTTCGATTTGCTGGACGGCCTGATGCCGGAACTCGCCTGGCTCAGTGACAGACAGACACTGACTTATCTGCATACGACCATTTCGACACATCGCCAACGACTGGCGGTTCCCGACGTCCCGTTCCACCTTGATGCCTTACTGGCCGACAGCCCCCTGACCACAGGCCTCCAGCCGCGGTTGGGCGATAAGCATCTGCGCGTACTGTCTGTACGCGGTTTTCCATCGACGACCTGGCCTGGGGTGCTCGACGAGTTGAACCGTCTGGGCTTCGCCTATCGATGGGCGACCCGCTTCATCTGTTTGGAAAAGGATGAGGCCGAACGGGAGCTGGTTCGTCTGCGCCGCCAGTGGTTCGCCAAACGCAAAGGGGTCTTGGCGCTGCTGCGTGAAGCCATCTTTCAGCAGGAGAGCCCCCTGGTCGATAACGACGCGGCCAACAAGGCAGGCGATGCTGACGCAGCCTTGCAGGAACTTGGGGAAGACCATGTCGCGTTCGGCTACGTCACCACCACCGTAACGGTCATGGACGAGGACGCTCAGCGCGCGGATCAGAAGCTACGGCTGGTCGAACGCGTGATTCAGGGTCGCGGCTTCGTGACCATTGCCGAGAGCCTCAATTCGGTTGAGGCCTGGCTGTCATCGATACCCGGCAACGCCTACGCCAATGTCCGGCAACCACTGATTTCAACGTTGAATCTGGCACACCTGATGCCTGTCTCGGCAGTCTGGGCCGGACCGGTACGTAATGAGCATCTGGATGGGCCGCCACTGATGATCACCCGCACCGCTGGTGCGACGCCCTTCAGGTTGGTAAATCATGTCGGTGATGTGGGCCATACGTTGGTCGTGGGCCCCACGGGCATGGGCAAGTCGGTGCTGTTGGCCACGCTCGCCCTGCAGTTCCGTCGATACGCAGGCTCGCAACTCTTGATGTTCGACATGGGCCGCTCCCTGCGAGCTACCGTACTGGGCATGGGTGGTGAGCACTACGCGCTGAGCAATGATGGAGGCCTGGCCTTCCAGCCTCTGGCGCAAATAGATCAAGCCGGACACCGGGCCTGGGCAGCCGAATGGCTGGCGGCGCGATTTCTCAAAGAAGGCGTAGCCATCAATCCAGAGCAGAAGTCAGCGCTCTGGACAGCGCTGGACAGCCTGGCCGGTGCCCCCGAAGCACAACGCACGCTGACTGGTCTGTCTGTGTTGCTGCAAGACAACAATCTGCGCCAAGCCCTGCAGCCGTACCTCCTTGGCGGAGCCCACGGCCAGCTACTGGACGCGGATAGTGATCGTCTCGGCTGCGCCGATGTGCAGTGCTTCGAGATGGAGGAACTGATCCACAGCGAGGCGGCGGTGGCCGCTGTGCTGAGCTATCTGTTCAAGCGGTTCGAGCATCGGTTCGACGGCTCGCCAACGCTTCTGATCCTCGACGAAGCCTGGTTGTTTCTTGATGAGCCGCTGTTCGCCGCGCGCATTCGTGAGTGGCTCAAGACCCTGCGCAAGAAGAACGTCTCGGTGATCTTCGCGACACAGTCGCTCGCGGACATCAAGGACTCCACTATCGCGACAGCAATCATCGAGAGCTGTGCCAGCCGCATCTTCTTACCGAATCCCCAGGCTCGAGAGCCTCAGATCCGCACCATCTACCAGGGCTTCGGACTTAACGAGCGGCAGATCGACATCGTTGCCGAGGCAACGCCCAAACGTGAGTACTACTACCAGTCCCGCCTGGGCAATCGCTTGTTCGATCTGGATCTGGGCCCCTTAGCGCTGGCCTTCGCTGCCTCTGCCAGCCCAGCACAGCAACGTGAAATGGACCGGATCCAGCAGGCCTCCCAGTCCCTGGACTTCGCTGAAGCATGGCTTCGGCATTGCGGCCTGGATTGGGCCGGCGACTTGTTCGCTCATCATTCCCAAGTAAGCACGGAGTACACGTCATGAGATGCCTAACCCGCCGTTTTCAACGCTCCGCCCTGCTGGTCACTGCCCTGCTCAGCTCAGTGTCGAGCCAGGCCATGACAGTGGTCGATCCTGCCAACCTGATTCAAAACACACTCACTGCAGTGCGCACGCTGGAGATGATCAACAACCAGATCAGCGAGTTGCAGAATCAGTCCCAGATGCTCAAGAACCAGGCCCGCAATCTGTCACGCCTCGATTACAACGCGATGGATCAGTTGGCTGCGAGCTTGGCCAACACCGAGCGCCTGATCAGCCAGGCACAGGGGCTGGCCTATGAAATTAAACGCCTGGATCAGGAGTTCTCGCGCCTCTACCCAAACCAGTACTCAGCCGACACCAGCAGTGAAGAGCTTGCCCTTGAAACGAGAGAGCGCTGGAAGAAGGGGCTCGACAGTCTTCAGACCGCGATGCGCGTGCAGGCGCAGGTGCGGCAAAATCTTGGGCAGGATGAAGCCACTCTCGCCAATCTCGTGAATCAGAGCCAATCCGCCGAAGGAGCGCTGCAAGCTTCTCAGGCGACCAACCAGTTGCTGGCCCTGCAGGCCAAGCAGTCCATTCAGTCCCAGCAGCTGCAGATCACCCAGAACCGGGCTGTTGCCACCGAGCTTGCACGTCAGGCCGCCGCGCAAGAGAAAGCACGCGAGCTAAGCCGCCGGTTCATGGGGAGCGGGACGCCCTATACCCCTCACCCCGTCCAGTTCTACCGGTAGCGAGCTGCGTTATGAAGGCCCCAACGCTGCTGTATCTGGTCGCTTTGACAGCGTGCAGGTACGACCACTCGCCGACTGCAAAGCCTGAGGATCCCGTGGATCGTTTCTACTGCGGCTGCGCCCCGGACGGCGAGTTCCTAGATGCAAGCGAGCTGCCGGACATTCCACCGAGCTTCGATGAGGTCGTGCCATGAATGACGTCAGCGTGATTGACCGATTTCTCGACGTGTTCGCTCAGTACATCGATTCGGGCTTCGGCCTGCTCGGTGATGAGGTCGCATTTCTTACGCTGACCCTCGTGGCGATCGACATGACGCTGGCGGGACTGTTCTGGGCCATGGGCGGTGAAGACGTAAGCGCCAAATTGATCCGCAAGACGCTCTACGTGGGCGCCTTCGCCTTCATCATCGGCAACTTCAATGCCCTGGCGAAAATCGTCTTCAACTCCTTTGCGGGACTGGGCCTTCTTGCCTCAGGGTCTGCGCTGAGCAAAGACGAGTTCCTGCAACCGGGGCGGCTGGCAGCGACTGGCGTTGAAGCCGGAGCACCGCTGCTGGAGGAGATCAGCCGACTGAGCGGCTTCCCGGAGGTGTTCAGCAATATCCACAGCATCCTGGTGCTGTTCCTGGCGTGGCTGGTGGTCATCATCAGCTTCTTCTTTCTGGCCATTCAGCTGTTCGTCACGCTGATCGAGTTCAAGCTGACCACCCTCGCCGGCTTTGTTCTGGTGCCATTCGCTCTGTGGAACAAGACGGCATTTCTTGCTGAGAAGGTGCTCGGCAACGTAGTCGCCTCCGGCATCAAGGTTCTTGTGCTGGCGGTGATCGTCGGGATCGGTACCGGGTTATTTGCCGAATTTCAGGCTGTCCCCGATGAACCCTCCATCGATAACGCGTTGGTGATCATGCTCGCTTCGCTTGCGTTGTTCGGCCTGGGTATTTTCGGACCAGGGATTGCCACGGGATTGGTCTCCGGTGCACCACAACTGAGCGCTGGTTCGGTCGCCGGTACCGCACTCGGAGCAGCAGGGATGGCAGCAGGCGCAGCAGCTGTGGCGTCCAGTGTGGGCGGCGCTGTTATGGCAGGCGCTCGAATGACTTCGGGAGCAGGCCGCCAGGCGATGAGGGCTTCGAATTCCCTCACGGGGGCTTCTGCTCGCTCATCGGCGGCGCAGTTGAGTGCTGGTTCCAATTCATCGACAGCTACTACCACTCAGCCTGACTGGGCCAGGCGCCTGCAACGCCGGCAGCAGCTTTCACAGGCAGCTACCACCGTTGCCCACACCCTGCGTGGCGGCGACGGCGGTGGCTCATCATCGGGTGCGGTTGTACGCGACCCATCGAATTCGTGAAGGAGGACACGGATGCGATTCAAACGTCCAGGGGTTCGCTACAGCGACACCCCAATACCCGTAACCCCTTACCAGAGAGCCGGACAAGCCTGGGATCTGCGTATGGGTAGCAGCCTGGCGCAGGCCCGGAATTGGCGCCTCATGGCATTCGGCTGCCTGAGCTTGTCGTTGGTGATGGCGTCAGGACTCGTCTGGCTTTCCCTGCAGTCGCGGGTGACACCCTACGTCGTGGAAGTCGACACGCTCGGGCAGGTACGCGCTGTTGGTGAAGCCACCAGTCCCTACCAGCCCCAGGACGCCCAGATTGCCCATCATCTGGCGCGGTTTATCGGACTGGTCCGCTCTCTTTCCATCGACCCGGTGGTCGTGCGGCAAAACTGGCTGGAGGCCTATCACTTCACCACCGACCGAGGCGCTGCAACCCTCAATGACTATGCCCGAAGCAACGATCCATTCACGCGGGTCGGCAAGGAATCGGTAGCCGTCGAAGTGACCAGCGTCGTGCGTGCCAGCAATGAAACGTTCCAGGTGCGCTGGGTCGAACGCCGCTACGTGAATGGGGCCCCGGCCGGGTCAGAACGCTGGACGGCAATGATTTCGCTAGTGCTGCAGCGTCCCCGCACGGAGGAAAAACTGCGGCGTAACCCGCTGGGCATTTATGTAAACGGGCTGTCTTGGAGCCGAGAACTGGACACCTCGGAAGGAGTGAAGAAACCATGAAAATGTCTTCGAGCCTCTGCCTTCTAGTCGTACTGATGACGCTGTTATCAGGCTGTGCGGGCCCTCAGAAGCCACCCAGAATTGTGCTGGACGAGCCCGTTGAAGCTAAACGAATACCGGATCCGCCTAAGCCTGTTGAAGTCGTGGAAGTACCCAAACCTCTTGCGCTACCGGCGCAGCTCAAGCCGCTGCCGGAAGCCGGCAAACGCAAGCCGGCAAACGAGCCAGTCGACGAAAAAGCCCGAGTCTCGCGTGCCAACCGGGACGCACGGGTGGCGCCTACGCAGGAAGGCTACATCAACGCCATCCAAGTCTGGCCTTACTCGGATGGGGCGCTGTACCAGGTGTATACCAGCCCCGGTCGGGTGACCGCGATCAACCTGCAGGTTGGAGAGGAACTGGTAACCGTTGCAGCTGGGGACACCGTACGCTGGATCCTAGGTGATACGGCTACAGGCCAAGGCGATAGCCTACGCGTCAACGTATTGATCAAGCCGACCCGCACTGGTCTCAAGACCAACCTGGTGATCACCACAACGCGGCGCACGTACCTGATCGAGCTGACCTCGACCGAGCAGGCGTGGATGGCATCAGTATCCTGGGATTACCCAAAGGATCAGATGCTGGCTCTGCAACGTCGCGCCGGCGAAGCCAAGGTAGCCGAGCCTCTGGATACAGGCCTTGCACTGGAGCGCCTGCGCTTTCGTTATGCAATCAGTGGTGATGATCCAACGTGGAAACCACTGCGCGCATTCGATGATGGTAGCAAGGTGTATATCCAGTTCCCGGCGGGCATTTCCAACACCGATCTTCCACCACTTTTCGTGATCGGCGCCGAGGGCGATGGGCAGCTGATGAACTACCGCTTCCGCTCTCCGTATTACATCGTGGATCGGCTTTTTGGCGCCGCCGAGCTCCGGCTGGGCGCAGACAAAGGCGACATCGTGCGCATCGAGCGCAACGATGGGGTGGCACGGGGAAACTGAGCCATGACCGACGAGATCAACCAGCCCTCCCCCTCGTTGCCACCGAAGGAATCACCCGAGTCTCTCGAGCTGCGCGCACAGCCAAGGCCGATCACTCGCCTGAATCCGCGCGTGCTTGCCGCGATCATCGGCGGCCTATCAGCCACAGTGCTGGGCGCGATGCTTTGGTCGCTGCAGCCCCAACAGCAGCGCAAGAACCAGGAGCAGAACGAGCTGTACAACGTTGACCGGGTGGCACGCTCAGAATCGCTCGAACAATTGCCTGCGGATTACTCGCAGTTACCGCCGACGCCCGTGACTCCGACAGACGTGCCTCAATTGGGCCCACCACTGCCAGGCGACCTTGGTGCCCCCATCTTGAAAGCCGAACAACGCACCCACGGCTATGAGTACGACCACACGGCGGCCGACAACGCTGAGGCGGAGCGTCTAGCGAGACTGAAGGAGGCCGAGGAAGCAGCATTGTCGTCGGTATTCTTTCAGACCAACAGATCGGGTGGATTGGGTGGTGCATCGGCTGACCCTCAGCACACTACGCCGAGTGGTTTGGCCTCAATAAGTACCGGCTCAGCTACAGGGTCATCGGTGCATGGCAGGGACAAGCGGACTCTCAGTAAATCCGTAAATACAGAAATCAGTAAGTCCGGTTTGCTGCAAGAACCCGCCTCGCCCTACCAGGTGATGGCCGGCACGCTCATCGCTGCGGCACTTGTCACCGGTATCAAGTCAGACCTGCCAGGTGATGTGATTGCAACCGTCACTGAGCCGGTCTACGACAGCGCAACAGGGCAGCACGTACTGATACCACAGGGCTCGCGCTTACTCGGCCGTTACAACAGCCAAGTCAGCTATGGACAGAGTCGCGTACAGGTCGTGTGGCAACGCGTAATCCTACCCGACACCTCCTCGTTCGAGCTCGACGACTTGGTCGGCAGCGATGCCGCCGGGTATGCAGGCCTCGAAGACGGCGTCGACTGGCACTGGGACAGGCTCGTCGCGGGCGCTGCGATGACCAGCTTGCTGGGCGTGGGCGCCGAACTCGCCGCTCCTGGAAATCGAAACGACGGTGACCGGATCATCATTGCAGGGCGCGATAGCCTTCAGGACACGGTGAACCAGGTCGGTCAGGAAGTCACTCGGCGCAATCTCGACATACAGCCCACCCTCACCCAGCGGCAAGGCCTGCCGCTGCGCGTGATCGTCAACCGCGATCTGGTACTGCGCCCCTATCAACCCTTGTTCACCCAGCAGAGGAACCGCAATGAGTAACGCCAAGCTGCGCCTCGGCCCACTACCGAAGACCGAGAGCCTGAAACTGACATTCACCTGCCCTGCGAGCCTGAAGTGCGACCTGGAACGCTACGCACAGATGCATGCCCAGACCTACGGTGAACCCGTTGATGTGCTCGCGTTGATCCCACATATGCTCGAAACATTCATGGCAAGAGACCGAGCGTTCCGGAAAACAAGCTCTCGAGCAATTCGCAGCAGTTGATCACGACGGTTGCATTTCGCGCCCTAGATTGCCAGGGGAAACATCCATCTCGCGGTTGAAAACCGTGACCTAATACATCACACTTTAGCCATGATCATTAGCTTTCGTCACAAAGGTCTACGCATTTTTTTTGAAACAGGCTCCACCAAAGGCATCCGAGCCGACCACGCCAAAAGGCTGGCTCGGATGCTCAGTTTTATGGATAGAGCCTTTGCGCCTGCGGATCTGGATATACCGGGTTGGCGGTTGCATCCCCTCAAAGGGGAAATGGAAGAGTTTTGGTCACTCACCGTCAACGGTAACTGGCGAGTGATCTTTCGTTTTGAGGGCAGCGACATAGAACTCGTCGACTACCTCGATTACCACTGAACAGGAGGGCTTAATCATGGCCATGTTCAACCCACCGCACCCCGGTGAAACGTTGCTCGAGGACGTGCTCCCCGAACTTGATATCAGCATTGCGGAGCTTGCGAGACGGCTTGGCTTTGCACGTGAAACGCTGTCGCGGATCCTGCATGGCCGCGCGCCTATCAGTCCGGATCTCGCAGTTCGCTTGGAGCTGGCGGGTATCGGCAAGGCTCGCACTTGGCTTAGCGTGCAGACCGACTATGACCTCTGGCAAGCCCTGCATCGAGAGCAGCCTCCGATCGAGCGGTTCGCAGCGATTGCTTAGACGTTTTGACCACGCCCAGTTCGTAAAGCCCGGCTTCGCTCGCATCGCACGCTGGACATCGCCTTAGACGATGCACTTACTAACATCGATTGTTCTGCTCACAGGCCGCTTGTAAAGCCCCTGCGTCCGGAAAGGCTGGTAACGAATGTGAGTGTGGATCTTCGTCAAAAGGACACTCGTACTAAGTTGTTCTGAATGAATTAAAAAATCAGTAGCCCTCAAATCGGTCTCCGCCTTAGATCCATCCAGGACGTAAAGACAATGGATCATATTTGAACCAATAAATACCTAAATCACATATAATTGATCAGATGTGAACCATTAAATAAGGTTGTCCATTGGCTCTAACCCATTCTCTGCTCGCTCCAGGCGAACTGGCCCAGAAGATTGGTGCCAACGCCCGAGAAGCGCGACTCGCACAAAACCTCTCCCGCAAATCCTTGGCGAAGATGGCGGGTGTGTCCGAATCGACCATCAAGCGATTTGAGTCCAATGGGCAGATCACCCTTGATGCTCTGGTGCTCATCGCTACAGCACTTGGTGCCACACGCCAAATCGCTGACCTGTTCAAGCATGAGCGGCCTGTCTCGCTTGAAGAAATAAAACAAACAGGACGTACCCGGGGGCGCCAATGAAATCCATCAACGTCGTAGAGGTATTGCTCGCAGGCACACCGGCCCGGCGCAAAGTCCATACGAGTTGAACCAGGTTACGTGGATCCCAAGCGACGCAGTTGCTGTGCCAATGCGAACTCTTGGTGTGTCTTAATCTGATGGAAAGGTGGCAGCAAGTTTTACCCGATAAGAGTGAGATCCATACAGCGTCGCGGGCCATACCCGTTTTACAAACCTGTGGTCAGGTAGCTGATATCGATGTGCTTTACCGAGACGTCAGAGCACAACTTTCAGACATTGCCGAGGGTTGTACAAGGAAAATCCCGTCGTCCCTTTCTACGCCAGGCTGCGACACAGCCGGTTTTCATTCAACGATCTGCCCCATAGGCTAAAGGCACCAAACCGCTTGTAGGAAGGAGCAATGAAAACCCTCTTACTTTTGATGGCTCAGTACGACGGTCAAGCCGTGATACCAATCGACTGGGTATGCAGAGACTTTCTCGGTCTTTCAGTCGACAAGTTCAAGCGCAAGCGCCTTATGGGTGAAATCGATCTTCCTGTGATGAGGCTTGGCACCAGCTCGCAGAAGGCCAACCTGGCCGTGCACCTAGAAGATCTCGCTGCCTACATCGATAGGCAGCGAGAAGCTGCACTCAAAGAGCAGAATCAGTTGGGGGTGCGGCGGCGCCTCGCCTGAAGCTTAACCCCTGGGGCGGATGTAGCTTCAGGGGTTACGACCCTGATTCCGAGTTCTACGGGAGCCTCAACAATCTTGTCCAACCAGCCCCAGCCCTCGTAAGGATCACCCACCCCCTTCAGATGCGTATAGCGGCGCATGGCATTCCAATCGCGGTGGCCCGATACACTGGCAACTCGCGGAATGTCCCAACCCATTTCAAAAAGCCGACTCACCCCATCATGGCGCAGATCGTGGAAACGCAGATCCTTGATCGCCAGGAAGTGGCAGGCACGGGTGAACGCTGCAGAAATCGAAGTTGAGTCATAAGGGAATATCTCACGGCAGGCCTTGGGCATGCTCTGAACGATTCTCCAGGCCTCATCCGGGAGATGGCACCAGACGTCATTACCAATTTTCTGGCCAGGGTTTTTCATGTCTCGAATGAGCACAGCCTGCCGCCGAGCATCCCGATCCTCCCAGCGGATCCGAGTAATTTCTTCCTGCCTGCGTGTCGAGAAAATTGCGAACGCCAGGACCTTGGCCATATTGATGGAGCGTGGTCTGCGCCGTTGAATATCAAAGAAGTGGTTGAGTAGCTTATCCAATTCGTCCTGGGTCGGCCTACGGTCACGCTCTTTACTGCGGCTGACCATTCCCAGCTTCCGGAGCACCTTTCGGGCATCGGGCATGGCTGTGGCATCGATGAGATAGCCCCAAGCGGGTTTGGCCACTGAGAGCACGGCGCCAACATGCGCAAGATCGTTACCGACGGTCTGCGCCTGAACGCTGCCGCCGTGTTCACTCATCCGCCACTGCGCATATTCAACCAATTTCTGGCTTGTTAAGTCGGCACCAGCCACATCACCCAACCAAGATTCACTAACTGCCTTCAAGGTCGCCCGCTTGGTTTTCCCAAGTGGGCGGATTCGCTCGTACTCATCCAGGTAGCGATCAATGATCGTTTTCAGAGGGACATCCTCGCCCTTGGTTCGATCCAGAGCGCCCGGTGACCCAAGCTCCGCCTCCCGACGAGTCAACCATGCACGTGCTACGGCCTTACGATCGAAGGTCTGGGTTTCTTGATAGACTACGGCCCCGTTGCGACGCAGCCGAATCTGCGCCGTGTACGTGGGTTTACCGTTTTTTTTAACGCGCTGAGTGATGGTTCCCAAGTTGCCTCCCACCAGTGCTACAAAAAAAATCTCAGTGCTACATTTTAGCACTGAAGGCCAAAAAACGGCCAAAAATAGCCTTTTTTAGCACTGAAACGACATGAGCCAATGCCTTCAGAATTAGCCTCAAAGCCAGTAAATACGGGCGCTCAGCCCTCCCGCCGCTTTTCCGTGGCGCCGATGATGGA